>RFLC01000263.1 GCA_003694055.1 Candidatus Pacearchaeota archaeon
CCCTCACTTCCCAACCGCGCTCTCCACCTCGTCGAGGTTTGCCTCCAACACTTCTATCGCGGTTTTAAGAATCTCCTTCGCAGGCATCATTCCAAACGACTCAATAACGAAAACCAGCTCGTCCGCATCGCTCACCTCAACCTTCAGTTCCTCTTCAAGCTCTTTCACTGCCGCGTCGGTGGGATCGCAAATCCAATAAGCCCCTTTCTTCTCTGGCTTCACAAGCATCGCGCTTTCCTGCACAATCTTGTCTGCTTCAGGAGTGCTTTGCACTTTCTTCAAATGCCGATAGTAGCACAGACCAGGCAGGTGCTTCGCGTGCTCGTTTCCGTTGCCGAGCCGCGCGGTCGCAACCAACTCAAGCGAGTGGCCATCCTCGAGAATTGTTATCGGTATCTTCTCGTAAACAACCTTTGCGTTCCCTTCCAAGTCGCCTGAGTAAACAGTGCAGGGTCCTTTTTTCGCGAGCTTAAACTGAACCTCAGTCTTGTCTCCCATCTTCTTCTCTGTTTTCAGCGGCACAAGCCCGAGGCGAAGCGCAATCATCTCGTCGTAAAGCGCAGAGTCGTTCTTGTAAAACTCAACCTCCTCAATAGCAAGAGTCTTAACCTCAGAAACGCTCCGCCGGATTGCATTAGCAAGCGTCTCGTTCGCCGGCATTCGCAAAACAATCCTCTCAGGTTTGTCCTCAACTATTTCCATTTTAACCCCACGAATTTTTGCTTTTTAAGCTTTGTTACACCCTTCTCCCGCGTCTTCCGCCCTTCTTCTTCGGTCCGCCGCGCGGAATGCGGGTTGTGTTGACAATGCTCACAATATCAAAACTCTTGCTGAGCGTTTTTGCAGCCATGTGCCCGCCAGGTCCGAGACTCCCTCGCGTTCGCCCGCGCAAGCGCACGTAAAGTTTTGTTATGCCCATGTCAACTGCTCTCTCTGCAGCCTGCTTAGCGACGAACATTGCAACAGACGGAGTTGCCTTAAGCCTGCTATGCTTCGTTATCATCCCACCTGAAACGCGCGAAATTGTGTTGCCCGCCAAGTCAGTTATGTGAACGATTGTGTTGTTTGAAGTTGAGTAAATATAAGCTATACCCGCGCGCTCTTTCTTCTTTTTCTCTGCTTTCTCCTGCTTCTGCTCTTCTCTCTCGCTAACCTCTGCGGCTTGCTGCACTGCTTCACTC
>RFLC01000026.1 GCA_003694055.1 Candidatus Pacearchaeota archaeon
ATCAAGGATTTTTTTCCTTTTAAAGTATTTTACAATGTTATCAATAGTAATAATTTGCACTTTTTCACCTCTGTTAAATCAAGTTCATTTACTTTAAATACATTAACCTTACTCAAAGAAGTATAAAACAAATATATGTAACCTTATTGAAAACTCTGATAGTTAGGGTTGGCTCGAACTCAATGAGAAGTTAAAAGCTGAGGAAATGTATCAATGCCCTATTAATGCTCCATCTAGCAAAAAGCTTGCAACGATAAGGTGTTATCTGGGTTTGCAGAAAACGCGCTTATGGGCATTAGAGATGAAGCTAAACGTTGCAGGAGGGTTGATTTTCAGAGAACAAAATTTAGCTCGTTAATTTTATAAGCGCTTAATTTTTAGATGGTTTGCCCCCGTAGCTCAGCCTGGATAGAGCAACTGCCTTCTAAGCAGTAGGTCGCAGGTTCGAATCCTGTCGGGGGCAGTTTCTAGGGATTGAGTTGCGCACAAGGTTTATTTAATTATTTCAAAATTTTGGGAGGTGGTAAAATTAGGAAGGATTGCTCTCCGTTGGCGCTGCGGCGAGACGCGCGAGCGCTCGCGCGCTACGTCATAAGAAATACAGAACCACAACCAAACTAAAAGTGCGCGGTGCGTAAGACTTAAAAGCAATTTTGTGTTTAGCAGGGTTAGCCCTGTGGTGTAGCGGTCAAGCATTGCGGACTCTGGATCCGCAGACCCAGGTTCGAATCCTGGCAGGGCTATAGCATAACTTAAAGTTTTCCGCGCTCAGCTTGGAGCGCGCTTAGGCGCACAATAAAATAAAAACAAGAGTTAGGAATCGCGCATTTGGGCAGGTTGCAAGGCACTAATGCGAGCATTGCATCATAAAATTTAATCTTCTAGGTTTTAAATCAAAAAATGCGCTCCTTTGATTAACTTGCAACGCAAAATCGCGGGAACAAATTTCTATCGCAGCCCAAATTACAGAAAAGCGCAAAAACTATTGAGCAATGCGAGTTGAGTTTTCGTTTATTTAAAGCTCATAAGAAAATCTCGACGCTAACTATTTAAATATCCATTTCCTTGCGGGAAAATGAAAAGAGGTGCGAGGAAAGTTTGGTTTGCCCTTTGCCTGCTTTTTGCAGCAGTTTTGGTTTTCTCAACTTCGTTAAGCAGCGCGGCGCTTGTGGGAATTAGTCCTGCGACACACAAATATGCTAATGTGCTGAGAGGCGGATATGCTGAGAGGGTTTTCACAATAACAATCGATAGCGAAGAGCCAGTGAATGTTTACTTCTCAGCAAGAGGTGAAATCGCAAAATGGCTGAACTTCACTCAAAACGTTAGTGTTTCAAAGTCGAAACCTGCAAGAGTTGTTGTGAGCGTTTCTCCGCCGCCGGACGTGCCAAACGGCATCTACACCGGCTTCTTCACAGCGTCAACCTCTCCGCTTGGAACTATTGCAGGTGAGAACAAGGCGGTTGCAACTGCGCGCGCTGTGCTGGATGTTGTGCTTAGCGTTGAGATTACCGACGTGGAACGCATGGCTTGCGCGGCGCTTGACTTTGGAATTCACTCAGTTGAGAAGGGCGACGATGCAATTCTAGATTTCAAACTAAAGAACGAAGGGAACATTCGCATTAACCCGGAGGTGAAAGTGGACATCTGGAATCAAGAGCAGAGCGAGATTGTCAAGTCTTTGAGTTTTCACACTCCTATAGTTTTGCCGACGAAGACAGAGGAGGTTAGTTTTCCAATTGAAACTGACGAGCTTGATTTTGACCAGTATTGGCTTGAGGTCAGCGTCCCAGACTGCTTTGCTAAAACAACCCTAACTTTTGATGTTCTTGAGCCGGGAACGTTGCGCGCTGATGGAATCCTAAAAGGAATTCTAGTGCGGCCTGTAATGAATTTGGGAGAAACCGCGACAATCCTTGTGCAGTTTCAGAACACTGGCGAGAAGGAAGTGGTTGCGCAGTTTAAAGGGCAAATCTCGAGAGAGGGCAAGATAGTTTATCCGTATGAGAGCGAGCAGCTGAGAGTTCCTGTTGGACAGCTAGCTAACTTCACATTCTTCTACACTCCAAAGCAAGCTGGCAAATACGTTGTGAGTGGAAGGGTTTTTTATGACAAGAAACGCACGTTTGAATCAAGCAGAACTTTTGAAGTGGTTGGAAAGCCGAGCAGAATTAACGTATTGCTTTACGCGCTCTACGCCCTGCTAATAATTTTTATACTTGTTTTGCTTTATAAGATAAGGAAAGAAAGAAAGAGGTATTTGGAAAAGTTGAGAGGTTTGAGATGAAAAAAGAGGTGTTGATTTTCGCGCTTTTGTTGAGCGTGATGGCGGCAGGGTTTGCGAGCGCAAGCTCTCTTGTCTCAGTTTCATTTGACTTATCGCAAGAAAATGACAGCTCTATAACGTATGGCGAGATAATTGACTCATCCTCTGTGTTGCTTGAAGTGCAAACAAATGTTGAAGCTGTGTGCAGGTACTCGCAAACCTCTGGAGAGAGTTTTGATTCTATGCCTGGGACGTTTGACATTAGCGCTGGAAGAGTGCATCGCAAAACTCTCGACAACTTGGGAGAAGGAACGCATGAGTATTTTGTGAGATGCAGGGAGCTTGTGGAAAACGCGAGCGATAGCGCGCAGCTAGGAATCAGGTTCACGATTTCGTTGCCAGTGAGTGCAGTGGTGCGCCTCTCGCGCGATCCTCCGCTAAAAGAGGGCATTTACGAGGTTGAATTAGAGACATCAAAACTTGTTGCGCAAACTCCCTCCTTAAGCTACTCTCTCGACGGAGTTAGCTATACACCAATCCCTTTAAGCGGTTCAGGAAGATTGTGGAAAGGCTATTTGATAATTCCAAAAGATGCTGGAGAGAAAGTTGGTTCGTTCCAGTTCCAAGGAGTTGATCTCGCCGGACAAGCTGGAACTCAGATTAGCGAGGGAGCGGTTTTTATAGTCGACACTCTCCCGCCGGATGTTGTCGAGAGCGTGAAAGCAGAAGGGCAAGAGAACGCGATAAAGCTCACATGGAATTTCGAAGAAAGCGCTGACAAGTTTAGAATCTACCGCTCTACCTCTCCGAATGTTGGGAAAGCAGATTTTTATGTCGAGACAGAAGAGCAAAGTTACGTTGACAACAATGTCGAGAGCGGAAAAACTTATTATTACAAAGTGAGCGCTGTTGACGAGGCTGGGAATGAAGGCCGGCTCTCTCCAGAGGTTTACGCAACTGCATTACTCGCAAATGTTTCCGTCGAGCCAACCGGGTTAGACCCCTCGCTTGTGGGTTTTGTTGACTCATTCCTTACAGAAATTGACAGCGTTTCTCTTGACATCGAACGCGCCAAACTTTCGTTCTCGTCGGAGAAAGGCAAGAAAAAAGAAATTTTCGAGAGATTGAAATTATCGCGAGAGATAGACAGCATTGAAAGTGAG
>RFLC01000264.1 GCA_003694055.1 Candidatus Pacearchaeota archaeon
CAACCTTCGCAACGCCGGCAACTACGCAAAGTGGTTCGTCAACCCTGACAACAAGAGCCTCGTGGAGCTCACCAGGGACGTGCTCTTGGCCACCAAGTGTTTCCAGAACAGCGACGAAGGCTACAACCTCTATGATGTCGAGGAAGTCCATCTCGAGGACGGCAAGCTTGTCGTCAATCTACTCTACCCCGTACCTTGCACAAACGAGATGCTGCCCCTCAAGGTTGTGGTGGAGGAGCAGGAGGTTGAAGACGACACCGGCAGTCGCAAGCGCATGGCGTTCATCCTCACTTACACAAACGACAAGGGCGAGGAGGTCACCCTGAGCACTTGGCTTCGCGACAACGACAAGTACGCCGTGTGGAACGCCCGGCAGTACTGGCAGTTCATCATGGACGAACAGCGCCTGGAAAAGCGTCTCTTGGATGCAGCAGCCAACGCCGAGCTGAAGCCTCGCCAGGTCTTCATCGGCTAGTCCACAAAGGAAAGGAGCAACATCATGAAGAAGGAACAGCACTGCACGAAGTGCGGCAGCACTCAGCACTCGCGTGAGAACTGCCCGCTGAAGGCCGTCAAGGTTCGAAGGCGCCCGCTCACCACCTTGCCCCGGAACCCCCTCCGTTTCGTCATCTTCGGCTAGTTCGGCATTTCCCCCAGCCTTCCAAGCTTCTGTTTGGGAGGCTCAAGGAGCTGCTGAACCCCCCAACCTGCCTATATATGTATAGGCGAAAGGAGATACTTATGAAAAGAAAGTATACCCTCTTCTTTGAAATCTTTTTTCTAATACTAAACATCTTTTGTGCTCTTTTCAACATCTCTCGTGTTGCCGTGCTTGGCGATTCTTATTTTAGCATCATTTTGCTTTTTGCTGCAAGCATGAACATCGGCGCAATCATCATCATGGTTAAGAATCTATAATTATTAGGTCCTTGTTCAAAGAAGCACGCTTCCCGGTTTCAAACACAAAGAAGGAGTTGCACAACATGAGCGATTACCTCCAGGACAACATCGATTGGTTTGGTTATGAAACCCGGCCGCACCGTAGTTTCAACGCAAATTTTCTCTGTGAATGGTGCGACGAAGATTGTTTCCAGTGTCCCTGTGACTTGCACGATGTTTATGAATCCATGCTTCCCAATTTTTACCACCTGAAAAGCCTTTCTGAGAGTTTCGCAAAGGACTTTCAAATAGAGGATCCTTTCATGGCAAGGGATAGGGAAGCATTGAAAAGAGAGAAGCGCCGGCAGCACTTGAACAAGGACAAGTTGTACCGAAAGCAGAAAGCTGAAAATGCCTTGTTCACTTTGCGATGGAAAAGAGAAAAGACTGGCGAACTGAGCAAATCTTCAACCCCTGCCAAGAAGCCCCGGCATTTCCGATACTTCTACGACAAAACCAAGAGGTTGCGACCGTATTACCGTCAGAGGAAGCCTGCAATCTGCCACCATTGCCACAACCTCGTGGAAGAGTGCACCTGCATCCAAAAATGCAACGCTTGTCACAGCACCATGGATGAGTGTCGGTGCAGGCCGTCTCAGAACCCGGTCATCATTACTGACACAACCTGGGATGTGGATGATGGCTGGAATGACTACGATGATGGTTGGTGGTATGATGGTCAAGATCCGGAAGATGAAGTGGACTCCAGTGACAAGCCAATGTCCCTTTCGCTATTGCTGAAAGAGAGAAGGAGGTAAGAAATGGAAATTTACATTCTTTTCACTGCAATCATTTGTCTTTGCCTGGGGTTAGCGTTGTGGTGGGCTGTAGGCAAGCTTTCTCTTCTGGAGACAAGGAAAAACAAACTTGTGGAACACGCCCTTTGGGCCCTTGTTGTTCTGCTTTCAATACTAGGCACTCTTTTGGTAGGCGCAGGCCTGGTTATGCTTATCCCATTTCTCACGCTTGGCTTCTTTGGTGTTCTGTTTTTTATTATGGTTACAATGGTCGTTCTTATAATACTTTGGAAAATAGTGTTAAACACTGCTGAAAATCTTGAAAGAAAATAGTCTAAGCTTCTGCAATCCCTTTTAGAAATGGACTTTGAAAAAATCTCAATCTTTCTGGGTTTTCTTTTTGGCTTGCTGTTTGGTTGGTTTGCCGGTGCAAACAGCGCCTTATCAACAGCAGCTCTCATTTTCGTAGCTTTCACAGTAACCCTTTGTCTTTTGGAATATCTTGTTCAAAGAAGAAACAAAAAGGAGGAAAACAAATGAGAATGTACGAAGTGATGAAGCTCAACCTTGAGGATGGCTATTCTCTTAGTGAATCTCGCTTTAGAGCACAGAGAGAGCATCTTTCATACAGGAGTTTGGTTGAGAAGCTCGCGTCTTTTGCCCTTCAAAGGATGGATTACGAGATTGTGCAGTTTTCTCCAACGCACATCGTTGTCAAGGACAGGAAGCCTGTGCTCTACATGAAACTGAGCACATCAGAGATGCGCCAGCTTGCTCTTGACATTGAAAATGAGGTGCAAGAACAGCTCAAGCGCCGCATGCAGCAGTCTGTGCTGTAATCCGTTCTCAAGGAAAGGACCAAACACAATGACCAAGAAACTCGCACTCATCCTCGCCCTTCTCCTCTCTGCCTGCAAGCCGGGTGAAGACATTCCTCCGCAGGATGCCGGCACAGATGCAAGCCTCGATGCTGGAACAGACGCCGGCATTGCAACCGAAAGCAACCCTTGGCAGGGCGTCTGGAACGTCGAAAGCATGCTATGGAAGGAATGCAACTTCAACAGTGGTATGTGGGAATGCGACGAACAGCCTATCCCTGGCCCTGACGGCAGCGGTTGCAACTACCTGATCGAGGGGTTTGTTTCGTTGGAAGGAACAATCAACGGTTTTGGCACAATCCACATTGTCATCA
>RFLC01000027.1 GCA_003694055.1 Candidatus Pacearchaeota archaeon
ATATTGTTAGCGTGCACAAAACCAGGAGATGTTGTTTTAGACCCCTTTATCGGTTCAGGCACAACATCAGCGGTAGCGATGAAAATGGGCAGAAACTCAATAGGCATTGAGAAAAACAAAAAATATTTTAAGATAATAGAAAAAAGATTAAACCCTGTTCAGAGAACATTAAATGAAGTCAAAGTTGAATTCATCAAGTAGTCTCGAGAAGCAATACAGCTAAAACATAACGCGCCCTAATTATAACCAACTTCCCTCGCGCTCGCGCACAATCCCAGCACTTGATGAACAAAAAAATCCGCCAAGGCGATTCTCAAAAGCTCGACATCCTCTCCCCGAAGATTTGCATAATCAATCCCAAACCTCCTGCAGAAAGCTCTGTCCTCGCATATATCAAGCAAAACCTCTGGCATGTGCGCGTAAAAAGCCCTCTTTTCTTCTCCCGAGAGCTCTCTCAGCAGATTTTCATAATAAATCCCACGTTGTGCGCTATGCGCAAGACCCCTCACTCTCGACAAAGAATCGCCAAACTCGCTCCAATCAAATTCTCTAAAATTGAAACTGCGCATCTAACCTCCTGACTTCTCGCCAACAACCTTGAAAACTCTAACCTCGCACACAGAAAGAGGATAAATTTTCTTCAACTTCGGCAACATCTGGCGTTGCAAACGATTTGCAATTATCTCCTTAACCAACTCTTCTGCAGTTTTTGTTTTAACATAGCCCGTGAGAAATTCCCTTGCTTTGTTTCTCAACGCGCGCAAAACCGCCCTCGAAACCCTGCTGCGAGTCACAAGCAATGGTTTAATCCTCACGCGCTTGTCCCGGCACTCGCACACAAAAGAGTCCTCAGAATAATCCGTGCCTTTCCTCACTGCTTTTTTCACATACCCTTGCACAAGCCGCACCTCAACTGGCACACCGACAAGTTTTTCCCCTTCTTTCTGCACCAAAAGCCTCAACTCCAAATTCTTCCCGCGCAAACTTTTCGTCAAGTCGAGCAAAACCTTCCGTCCAACCAGCTTCTCAGGATCGTCGCTCAGCAACTCAACCCTCTCAGATGTCAGCGGTGCGTGCACTTCATAAAACACCTTCTTTGCACCTTTCTTAACGCTTTTCTTTGCCATTTACTTCACCACCTTTTGTCCAATCTCAATCCTTCCAGAGCGAATTGCTTTTTTAATTTGATGCGTCTTGCCGCACTCCTCGCAAGTGTAAGTTATTGTCATCCGTTTTGTTGTTTTTGTCTTTCTCTTCCATGATTTCACTGGCGGCTTCGAGCGCTTGCCAAGGTTGCCAATCCCTCTACGCAAACCGCGCGCCTTTTCGCGCGCCGCAGAACCGCGCGAGAGCGGCCTAGCAGCTGACCTTCCCCTTTGCTTTGCAACACTCACCTTATGCGAAGTATGCTTCCCGCAATAAGGGCAATGCCTCTGCGTCTTTTCCGGAAGTTTCATTTTGTATGAGAGAAATGTTGCTTTTTAAAGATTTGCACACCTTAACTTAAACTGACATCAGCTAGAGCGTTTGGTTAGCACCCCATGCAACGCACAACGTTAAGATGCTGTTCGTGCGACTTTATGCTTGTGAAGCTTTTCTGGCGCGCGAGCGCAATCCCTGCACTTGCCGGACAAAAAAGCTCGCTGATAAATCGCAACCCCTTGCTTGCGCAATTTAACGCGAGTTGCGCGAACCAAAGTAACTTTTATAAATGGTGGTTCCCAAAAGTTGAGATGGTTGCAAAAATAATTGAGGCAACGCAAGCAAAACCAGGAACGATAATTCTCGTCGACGGCGAGGCTTACACCGTGAAGTCAAACGATGTGAGCAAAACAGGAAAGCACGGGGCAAGCAAGTGCAGAATTGAGGCAGTGAGCGTTTTTGAAGACAAAAAGAAAATACTCACTGTTCCTGGCGGAGAGAGATTTGACGTTCCTCATGTGAACAAGCGCCGCGCACAAGTTCTCAGCGTCGGAGAAGACAGCGCAACAATCATGGACCTTGAAAGTTATGAAACAATTGAAGTTCCATACCCTGCGGAAATCAAAGACAAGCTAGCTCCTGAGAAAAACGTTGAGTACTGGGAGATTGAAGGAAGAAGTGCAATAATGAGGACGGTATAATGGTAGCAAAAATCGCGACAGCGCAAAAGCGAATGTTTGAGAATGTTTTTGTTTGCAAAAATTGTAGCAAAAAAGTCAGAGCCAACCCTGTCAAAATAAACGCAGGACTTGTCAAGTGCCCTCGCTGCAACAAACGCAGTTTCCGCGCAATAAGAAGGAAGAAATAAAATGGGTTTTTTAGCTTATGACCTTGCATTGCTCGTCCTATTTCTCGCTTTCCTAACCTACTTTCTCTTCCGCAATCGCCACAATCTCCGTCGGCAAGGTATTGTCTTGCTCTACCATGCCAAATGGGGAATCAAATTTTTTGACGAGGTTGTCAAGCGCTACAGAAAAATCCTAATTCCTGCAAAGTACGTCTCTATAGCTATCGGTTATGTTCTGATGGCAATAATTGTGTGGGCGTTCGCGCGCTCCACTTGGCTTTACTTGAACTTCCCTGTAACTCAAATCATCAAAGCCCCGCCGCTGATGCCACTCATCCCGTACTTCCCGCGCTTGTTTGGGTTGGAGTCCTTCTTTCCGCCGCTTTACTTCACCTACTTTCTCGTTGCACTCCTGATTGTGATGATTGCGCACGAAGGAAGCCACGGAATCTTTGCGCGTTTGGAGGGCTTCAAAATCAAGTCAACTGGTTTTCTTTTCCTCGGCCCAATCATCGGCGCGTTTGTCGAGCCCGACGAGAAGCGCATGTCAAAAGCTCCGAAACTGAAGCAAATGAGCGTGCTCTCAGCAGGAGTGTTTGCCAATGTCCTCGTCGGAGCGCTATTCTTTCTCGTTATGGCTGCGTTCTTCACAACTGCATTCCAACCAGCAGGAGTGAAGTTCTTCGATTACTCAAGCGCAGTGCTAAACCTCTCACAAGTAAAAGAAGTGAGAAACGCGAGCGTCGACGGCTACCTCGAACTCGTGACTGAAAACCAAAGTTATTTCGTCAAGAAAGAAATGTTTGAGCTGGCAAAGGATAAAGTTGAAATCGTGCTTGCATACACCGACACCCCTGCCTTCCGCTCCCAACTCCGCGGAGCAATTCTCTCTATCGACGGCAAACCCACTCCAAACCTCGACGCTCTGCGCGAAGCGCTTTCCTCTCACAAACCAGGCGACAAAGTAAAAATCCTAACAGCAGTCAGCGAAAATGCGCGCGATTCTGAAGCGAAAGAGAAAGAGTACACGCTCACGCTTGCTGAACGCGATGGCAAAGCATTCCTTGGAATCGCAACATTGAACCGCGGCGCGAACGGCGTAATCGGATGGCTCTACGAACAAACCTTTGCAAGAGTGCGCAATCCAAACATCTACTACACCTCGCTCCTCGGCAGCTTCGGTTGGTTTGTTCACTACCTGCTCTGGTGGGTGGTGGTAATCAACCTGCTAGTTGCAATATTCAACATGCTACCATTCCCTGCGCTCGACGGCGGCAGATTCTTCTACCTAACTGCTCTAGGCCTAGCGAAAGACAACGAAAAAATTGCCAACGCTGTCTTTAAACTCGTAAGCGCAGCAATAATCTTCATGGCAATCCTGATGATGCTAAAATGGTTTATTGGAGTTGCGTTCTAACGCGCAAACCCTCGCTCGCTTGTTCTCGCCCGCCGCTCGCGCGCAACTGAAATTCACTCAAACCCGCATCGGCAAGGCAAGTTCTCCGAAAACGCAAACAAAAGTTTTTTATACTCTTAACAATGTGCTGAGTTAGACGGCCATAGCAACCAGGAAACACCCGATCCCATTCCGAACTCGGAAGTTAAGCTGGTTGCGTCTGTCGTGCTAGTTTCCGAGAGGAAGCGAAGCGCAGATGCCGTCCCCTTATGCTCACTTAAACACCTCTCCTGTTTCCTTGCTCCAATAAACAAGGTCAAGTTCGTCAGGCAGAAAACCAAGTTGCGAAGAGAATTCAAGAAACTCTTCTTCGATTTCCTTGTAGTGCTTTGCGCTCTTTATCCTGTCAGAACTCACAACCTTTCGCGCGAGCAAATTTCGCAAGATGTGCCTGTCAAGAATTGCAATGCTATTTCGCGAGAGACCGATGTTGCGCAAAAAGTGCGACGCTTCTTTCATTCCCATCCCCTTGACATTTGAAGCAAGCCAATCCCGCAACTCAACAACCTCCTCAGAACGCCGAGCTCCCTGATCCTTCAACTTCGCCTCGCTCAACTCAATCCTTTCCTTTATCTTATCCCACTTCTTAATTGCGCGCAAAACATTTCTTGCCTTTGTCCTATGAAAACGCGTTCTCGTCGATAAAATCCTCTCTAGCTCCTCAATGCTCAAGTTTGGAAATTGTTCGTGCGCAAAAATCAACTCCACAGCTTCCCAGCATCTCTTAGCATTGCTCTGCGGAGTGAGCAGGCAAAACACAAACTCCTTAAAGCGAGCCTCCCAGTCAAGCGACGAAAACTCCTCTAACCTTTGCTTTATAACATTCTCAAACCTCTTGTAATGCTCCCTCTCGCTCATCGCACATATCTTTTCTGCACCAAAAAGCGCGTGTCTGCAACCTCAGAGATAACTGCCGTCACAATGTAGTCCCCGAACGCAGCCTTGAAAAGCCCGGGAATTATTGGTATTTTCGTTTTCTTTGAGATGTTGTCGAGAATTGTGTTTATCTCTTCTTTTGTTAGCGTGAGTTGTGTGGTTTGGAGCTGGCCCGCGCGATTGACAATTATCGGTTTCCCTGCACCCGGGCACTCGACGCTTATCACAGATGGGTCCAAAAGCAATGGCTTCAACCTACCAAACTCCTGCGCTTCTGCCTCAATCTGCTGAGGACTCTTTGCTTGCGCTGGCGGCGCTTCTGGCAAACCGCTTGGAGCCATCTTTCGAGGCGGCGCTGGAAGGACATTAAACCTCGGAGTTGGCTTGCGAGAAAGCGAGTAAAGGAAAGGGCTTGCAGGCAGGCGCATCACTCTCCTCCGAGTTTGCCAAGGTCTTGCAGGCCTCTGAGTTCCAGGCCTAGCTTGCACTGAGCGCGGTTGCGGTTGCTGTGCAGCACGCATAGGTTGCGGCAAAGCTCTTGCTGGCGCATGAGGAGCACTTTGCGCAGGCAACACTCCAGCGCCTCGCTCTAGAGAAAAAGGAGAACGCACCATCTCTCCCTCGCCAACTTCCTTCACTGAGCCAGAAGCGCTCGCAGAAGACTTTCCACCCTCTTGCTCCTTTCCCTTCTCTTCCTTGCCCTTCAAAATCTCAGGATGCTTAGAGAGATTTTCAGCAATGCTTGCAACAAAACTCCACAAAAAAATCTCAGCCAAACTCTTCCCAAGCCTCTGTTCTGCACTCGCAGATTTTCTCGACGCGCGCGCCATGCACAACCTAACTGCTTGCCATTTAAATAATTTCACTCCAAGCTCGGCCAACCTCGCAACCCTTGCCAAACTTCACACCGCTGTGTGTGCTAAAGTGAGCGCTTGTGCAAACGCGCGTAGCGCGCTTATCAATCAAGTGAACTACCAGCAATAAAGCGCGCGCCTTATCTGAGGAAAATCAAAGTTAATTGCTGTTCTTTTTCCATGCGCAAGAATCCTTGTCTTTGCTAGGCATCGCAGAGTTCGAGCACTCCGCAGCCTCGGGAGGAGGGCAACGCGCGTAACTTTTATTTGCCCTCCAACCTCAAGCGAGCAAGGTTTTGTCAGCTACAAATCCCTTAAAAATCTCTGCCGCCGCGCATTGCGCGAGCTCAACGGCATCGTTGAGAGCATCAAGTTTAACGCACCAACATCAGAATAACACTCACTCACCTTTTTATTTTTAGAAATATATTTTGCTAAAAGCTCACCCAAAGATGATTTCATCTCCGAGCTAAAGCGCACTCGTTGAGCGGTGCAACTTGGTCGAGCTTCTCAAAACACAAGCCTGTCAACTCTCTCCCAACGCAAAAAATCTAACTTCTCTTTGCTTCGCCACACCCTAACTCCATGCCCAAACTCATCTCTTTGAAATTGCAAAAACTGCTTTTATCGCAACAACAATCGTAGCAGGCACAAACATAAGCAAAAGAGAAGCTAGAAAAGAGAAGACAAACTGCATCACAGGATTTGAAGACACCTTTACAACTGCCGCTCCAAGCAAGCCCCCTTGAATTCCAGAGTAGCTCACCAAAACCAGCGCAACTGCGGCAAGCAAAAATGTTTGCGCGTCGCGCTCAGAGACGAAAAAACCGACGATAAAACCTATCCCAATGAGTGAGAGTTGAATGATTGCGCGCGCCTCAGGTCCGAGCAAAGTGTTGCCTATCAAGCTCCCAATAGCCGCAAAAATCAAACCAAAAAGGAACGCCCACGCTCCAACTAAATTCTCTTTTGCTTTAATCGGCATAACCTAAACAACCACCAATTTTATTTAAATCTTCTCATCCACCAATTAACTCGCTTCCCAACAGCGCTTTTCTTGCAAAACCCAACCCCTTGCTTGCCCAGACACTGCACGCGAGGCGAAACAAAACCTCTCTCAGATAAATCTCCAGCAATACTCAGAAAAATTATCTTAGAAAAACCTAAATTGGTAAAAGCACATTCCACTGCTAGAATCAGATTTCCAATCCGTTAATCTCTAGCGCGCTTTCTCAGCCCAAAAAACTAATCGCGGTGATGAATAACTCCCCGATGCCCTTCGCGTTTGCGCATGTGTAAGTCCCTCAAGCTCTTCTTTTTCTCCTGCTCAAATGCCTCTCTGTCAAAAGCGTATGACTGCAAAAGAGAAGCCACATGCTCTCCGCCGAGGAAGTGGGGAGTTATAACATAATCAGCCCCTTGCTCGTACAACTCCAAAGCTTCATCTATCTGGTGCGCCACGCCTATAAAAATCGCCTCTGAGTTGCGCTCTTTCAAAGTCGAAAGCAAAACATGGTTTGTCTCTAAATCAGGAATCGTCGATACAACTAGCTTCGCCTTTCGCAAAGGCAACTCATTGAGCAACTCCACATCCTCTGCATCGCCGTAAAGGCAGTCAACGCCTTCTTGAGAGAGCTTCATAATCACCTCAGGATTGTTATCAACAACCAAAAACTTTTTCCTCAACTTAACAAAAGCTTTCCTTAAACTATACCCAATCCTATTGTAACCGAACAAAATCACATCATAGCTGTCTTTTGTCATGCGCCTCTGCTCATCAACCTTCTTTCCACGCTGCTCAAAAATGCTCAAGTAAGGAGCAAGCGCCCGGTAAAGTTTGTCCGAAAAGCTTATTGCATAAGAAGAAACTGCTATTGTTATTATGCCAACAAAAACAATCAAAGCAAGCTCATCACTTGAGATGTGGCCAAAGTCCAATCCAAAAGAACTGAGGACAAACGAGAACTCGCTTATTTGTGCAACTGCCAGCGAAGCAAGAAAGCTGTTCCTTTTCGTGTAGCCAAGCAAACCCATGATTGACATCACCACAACCGGAATGCCAATCAAAACTATCGACGACAAAACAATAAGTTGAGGCAAGTGCGAAAGAAAATTGAATTCAGCAATCTGCGTGCCAAGCCAGATGAAGAACACAAGCAAGAAAAAGTCTCGGAACGGCTTGATGCGAGAGTTAATTTCATACTTGTAAGGCGACATTGAAAGAGTGATGCCCGCAAGCAACGCGCCGATTTCAACTGAAAAATTCAAGTACTCAAACACTGCTCCTAGCGCAATTGCCCAGGTTATTGAAAAAAGCAAAAGAAGCTCTTGAGATTTTGCCATCGAGCGCGTGATGCTGGGCAAAAAGTAGACTGCTGACAAGAAAAGGAACAAAACGATAACTAACGCTTGGAGAATCTTCCAGAATAAAGAGGTCGAAACAAAATGCGAGCTTGAAAGCGTGGCAAAAGTCAGCAAGCCGACGATAACAACAATGTGAATCAAATCCTGGACAAGTATAAAACCTGTTGCGATTCGCCCGTGGAGAGTGTCAAGCTCGTCTTTATCTCCGAGCAAGTTCGTCACAACAATCGTGCTGCTAAACGAGAGTGCAAGAGCAATGTAAAGCGCAGAAATTGATGAGAACCCAAAAAGCAACGCAGCAACAAAGCCTGCAAAAAAAGTGAAAATAATTTGCCCAATGCCTGTAAGAAAAACAACTTTTCCGAGATGCTTCACAACCTTCGGATTGATGCTCAACCCTGAGATGAAAAGAAGGAGCGAGATGCCGACTTTAGCAAACGGCTCAAAAACTTCTCTTGACGAAGCGATGTTGAAAAGCATCGGCCCGACGATAACACCTGTCAAAATGTACGCGATTATCATCGGCTGCCGCATCGCACGCACAATCATTGCGACGAGCAACGCAATCACCAAAATGCCGGCAAGCTCAACAAACACTGACACCATAAAAACTAAAACCTTTAAAGATATTTAAACATGTCCAATCAAATCTCTGCTTCGTCAATCTGCTTAATCTTAATCAGCTCTTGCAAAACCTGAATCTCTTTTTGCGTGAGCAAATTAGAGTTCCTCAGCAACCTCGAAATCTCCTTCGCGCTCAAATTAGGATACAAAAACCTCTTATCCTTCAACTTCCTCTCAAAATTCAGGTTGGGCAAGGCAATTGCAACTTCGCTGCCCTCTGCCGCTTCCCCAATTGTTTCATTTCTCGACTGAATTGATTTGAGTTTAGAAATTTTCTCTCCGCTCTCGTCGATTAATTCCACATTTGGAACTGCTTTCCCTGCGACAACCCTCACGCCAAACACTGCAGGGTTTGAATTGCGAAAAACAAAGTTGTGCAAAATCTCCAGCTTGAACACAGGAGCAAGGGACATCAGCACCTCTCGCTCCAACTCTTGCTTCCTCGCCTGCTGCCATTCTTTCAACTCCTCAACAATCTTGTAAACAACATCATGGGAAATTACTTTCACGCCTTTCGGAACGCTCTCCTCCTCTCGCAAACCGACGTTAAACCCAACAATCACAGCATAAAGCGGATTAATCTCCTCGTTTGCTTTTGCGGAAATTATGTCTGCTTTGGTTATGTCGCCAATTCCTGCTTTCACAACCTTGATGTTTTCCTGTCTCAAAAGTGTCAAAAGCGCTTCAAGACTGCCAAGCGAGTCTGCCTTCGCGATAATCCCCTCGCTATCTAAAACAATGCTCTCAGAAATCAACTTGCTAAACTCTTTTTCTATCTCCTCAATGTTGCCCTGATTTTTCTGGAATGGCATTCCCGGAAGAATTTTTTCCTTGTTTGTCAGTTGCAAGCGCAAACCGGTTGCAGCGCGCGCCCGCTGAACAGCGCGGTACTTGAACGAAAGCGGTTCAATCTCCTCGATAATCCTAACCTTTGCCTGCACACTGCCCTCAAAACTTGCAATAACAATCTCATCGCCTTGAGCAAGCTCGCCGTCGTGAAGAATTGCCTCAGCATACTCCATGTTCTTCTCTTTCTTAACCTCCAAAATTATTCCCTTTCCAACATCAGACAACTTTAACTGCTCGAGCAAAAACTTTTGCGACAATCCGCAAAGCGCAAACAGCAGCTCCTGAATTCCCTCGCGCGTGCGCGCTGAACATGGCACAATCGCGATTTCCCTTGTAAAGTCCTGCACCTCGTAATAAAGAGCTGACCTAAACCCGTGCGCGTCAAGCGCTCCTTGAAATGTCAAAAGCAAAGTCTGGAACTCATCCCGCGCAACTTGCGATTGCGACTCTATCGATTCCTTCAAACTCGCCCCAAGCTTCTGCCATCCAGTTATCGTGTCAATCTTATTAAGCGCAACAATAAACGGAGTTTTGTTTGCCTTGAGAATCTGAATCACTTCAGCTGTCTGCGGCTTTATTCCCTCTTTGATGCTCACAACCAAAATCGCAAGGTCAGCAAGCGACCCTCCGCGCTTTCGCAGGTTAGTGAACGCCGCATGTCCTGGCGTGTCGATAAACAAAAAACCGGGGATTTGGAGTTTGATTCCTGCCTTGTCAATCAGCGGGCAGGTTTGCCTCACTTTGTCAAGCGGATATTTTGTGAAATAAATTCTCTGAGTAATTCCTCCTGCTTCTTTCTCCTGAACGCAGGTTCCTCTAAAACAATCAAGAATCGATGTCTTGCCATGATCCACATGTCCTGCCAAAGTAACAATCGGCTGCCTTATCTTCTCTTCCATAACTTGAGTAAACCCGAGCCATTTAAAAATGTGAGCGTTGCTCGCCGAAGACGCTCGGCAAACTGAGCGGCGCGCTTCGCGCGCCGCCTCTCGCGTCCAAAAATAAAGTTCTAACTGCTCAAACTTACCAATCAAACGCCTGTCACGCTCTCGCAAGACTCTTGGTAAAATTAGCTAAGTTGCAAATTCCAAAAAGCAGAAAGTTTTTTAAAATAGTTTAGTGAGTTTTTAACAGCGGGGTGGAGCAGCCTGGAGTGCTCGCGAGGCCCATAACCTCGAGGTCGCGTGGTTCAAATCCCGCCCCCGCTACTTCCGCGCCCGCCCCTCAGGAAAATATTGATGAACGAATTTTCAACAAAGAAGAAATTATTTGGCGGAGAGATAGAGATAGTTATCAAAAACACAGAAAAGGAGTTGTTTGAGATAGCTGTTGAAGAATCCTACTCCCTCGGACTTGAGCTCCAAAAAATATTCAATTTTTTCGACGCAAAAAGCGAGCTCTCAAGGCTGAACAAAAAGCGAAAACTAAAAGCTTCTCGAGACTTGCTCGAACTGATAAAATTCTCTCTAAAAGTCTGCGAACTGAGCTCAGGATTTTATGACATCTCGCTTGGGAAGAAAATACTTCAACGCAAACTAGGTTTAGATGAAAAAGATGTGGAGTGCAGTTACAAAGACATTCTCATAAATGGAGATGTGGTTGAGCTAGCCCATCCTGATGTTATGCTAGATTTAGGTAGTGTAGCAAAAGGATACATAGCAGACAAGATGATTGAACTATTGCAAGAAATGGGAATTAAACAGGGGCTTTTAGACGCGCGCGGCGACATCAGAGTGTTCGGGCAGAAGGAAGAGATAATAGATATCCAACACCCTAGGAAAAAATCCAAAACGCTCGGAGCAGTGAAAATAAAAAACATGTCAATAGCTACCTCAGGAGATTACAACCAATACACCCAAACCTATGCTCGCTCCCACCTAATAAACAAAACTGACCTAATTTCAGTGACAGCCATCGCAAAAAATCTAAAAGATGCAGACATCTACGCAACTGCGCTTGCTGTCTCTCCTCCTCGCGTGCGAGAAAAAATAATACGATCTGTCCCCAACATAGCGTTCCTAACAATAAACAAAAATTTAAAACCAAGATTTTACAATAACTTCAATAAGTTTCTTCACGAAAAATGGAAATAAAAAAACTAATCGGCTGGTCTGCAATTCTCTTAATCTCATTCACGCCAGCTGCGCTCTGGTACTTTCTAGGAGCGGGAAGCAACGAACTGCACAACTACGATGAGATAACTCACAGCATTGGAGAAATAACTGGGTTAGTAGGTATGACAATGTTCGCGCTCACATTTGTTCTTTCAACTCGGATTAGATTTATAGAAGACATCTTCGGAGGCCTGGACAAAGTTTACATCGCGCACGGAATTCTCGGCGGAACTGCGCTAATAATCCTACTTTCTCATCCGATTTTTCTCGTCCTCAAGTTCATCCCGGAAAATGTAAAGCAAGCTGCGATTTACCTTTTGCCTAGCTCTTACTGGTCTGTTAACTTCGGAATTCTCGCGCTGCTAGGAATGATTGCACTAGTTTACCTAACTTTATTTACAAAAATAAAATACCACAAATGGAAATTCACCCATGAATTTCTAGGTTTGGTGTTCATTCTCGCTCTCCTCCACATTTTCCTTGTTCGCGGAAAAGTTTCTGGCGATGACATATTCAAAGGTTATTACATCTACGCGAGCGCAGTGGGTCTAATCGGACTCGGCAGCTTTTCCTACAGCTTATTCTTAAAAAACAGATTATTCAAAGCGGCAAAGTACAGGGTCGCTTCAATAAGAAAACTGAAAGACGATGTTTACGAAATAAAGTTGGCGCCAGAGCACAAACCGATAAGTTACAAATCTGGCCAGTTCATCTTCGTGCGATTTTACAATGAAAGGCTTCCAAAAGAGAGCCACCCCTTCACAATCGCCTCGCGCTCAAACCATCCAATAATCAAAATAATTGTCAAAGCTCTTGGAGACTTCACTTCAAGATTGACTGAGTTGAAGGTTGGAGATTACGTCTCAGTTGAAGGACCTTACGGCAGGTTCAGCGTTAAAAACTCCAAGAAAGCCGCGGATGTGTGGATAGCAGGAGGAATAGGTATCACTCCCTTCATCTCCATGGCGGAAGAGCTCAGGTTCAACCCTCCGAAAAATGATGTCTATTTATTTTACACTTGCAGAACAAGCGACGAGTTCGTGTGCGTCGATGAGCTAAGAAAGATTGAAGCAGAAGTTCCGAAGTTTCACCTTGTGTTGTGGGAAAGCAAAAAAATGGGCCACTTGACATTAGAAAACATTGCTAGAATCGTTGGGAGAGTTAGAGACAAAGAGTACTATCTTTGCGGTCCAAGCGCGATGAAGCGGAGCATAATAAAAAGCGTTTTAAAGAATGGTGTCAAGAAAAGTTTAATACATGTGGAGGAGTTTGAGTTCAGATAATGCTAAAGAAACTGAAATTTGCCGTCGGAATTGCACTGATTGTGTTTGTGTTGGTAGTTGGAAACATAATCGCGTTTGGCATGTTCGTGCAAGAGGAACACGAGAAAAATGATGATGCGCCAGCGCAATCAGTTACAAAACCAATCCAAGTCCCGCTTGAAGTTGTTGAGCCGCCGCAGCAAAGCGAAAAGAAAACCATTGAAAAAAGAAAGCCAGCCCAAACAAGCGAAAGAAAAAGCAAGGTTACGAAAGACAAAAAACAAAACACAAGTCCGCCGCCAACCCCTCCCCCAAGACGCCGAAGGAGAACGCGCGCATCCTGATAAATCCAAACAACCAACTCACATCTTCTCAATCGTTTCAATCTCGAGCAGGCTAAGAGCATTCTTTAACACCTGAGCAACACTCTCCACCAACGCCAGACGAAACTCCTCGCACTCAGAGCGTAAAACAGGAGTCGAGTGATAGAACTCATTAAACCTTTTCGCTAACTCGTAAGCATAATTTGCAATTAAATTCGGCGCATGTTGCTCAAACGCGCGCGCGCTCACCTCAGGAAACTTTGCAAGAGAAAGCACGAGCAATTCCTCGTGAGGGTTCAACTGCTCAGGCAGTTGCACCCTTGCACCCTTTGGCCCTTGCCGCGCCTTTTCCAAAATGCTTTTCGCGCGCGCGTAGGTGTAAAGCAAATACGGCCCGGTGTTGCCGTCAAATTCCAGCGACTCCTCAGGATTGAACACAATGTCGCGATGAGACTCAACCTTGAGCAAGTAGTACCTAAGCGCAGCTAGCGCAATCGCCCGCGCGCGCTGCTCAACCTCGCGCGCGCTCAAACCTTCATGTCTGCTCTCAATCTCTCTCCTCGCCAACTCCTCCAGCTCGTCAAGCAAATCATCTGCATCAACAACCGTGCCCTCGCGCGACTTCATCCTTCCATGAGGCAGGTTCACCATGCCGTAAGACAAATGGAAAAGCCTGTCAGCCCAGGCATAACCGAACATCTTCAAAATGCTAAACAAAGCTTTGAAATGATACTCTTGCTCTCTCGCCACAACATAAATAAGCTTATCAAACTCAAGCTCTTTTTTCCTCAACACCGCCAACCCAATGTCCTGAGTTATGTAAATCGAAGTTCCGTCAGCGCGCAAGAGAATTTTCTCGCCAAGACCTTGCTTGGAAAGGTCTGCAAATACTGCCCCGTCTGGCTTTCGCTTAAGTTTACCTTTTTTCAATTGCTCCAGCACAATCTCCTTGCCCAAGTTATAAACTTCTGACTCAAAATAATGTTTGTAAAACCTCGCCCCAAGCCGCTCGAAAGTTTGCTCAATCCCTGCTAGCGCCCACGAGTTTAACTTTTCCCAAAGTTCTCGAGTGTGTTTGTCATTCGCCTCCCACTTCCGCAAACACTCTTGCGCAAGCTCTGCCAAACTCTCGTCGCTCTTCACTTCCTTGGAAAACATCACATACAAATCCCCGACAAAATGGTCCGGCTTTTTCCCCTCGCTCTCAGGAGTTTTTCCCTTGGCAAACTTTTCATAAGCAACCATTGCCTGACAAATCGCGCTCCCCCGGTCATTGTAGAGGTTGACAAGCAAAACCTCATTGCCAGCAAATTCCAAAATTCTTTTCAACGATTGTGCGAGAACAAGGTTGCGTAAATGCCCCAAATGCAAGGGCTTGTTTGTGTTCGGACTTGGCGATTCTATCACAACCCTCTCTCCTTTTCCCTTAATTGCGCCAAACCTCTCGCGCTTCTCCAAAATCTCTGGCAGAATTTCCTCTGCAACCAACCGCTTGTCAAAAAAGAAGTTGACATAAGGTCCGTCCGCTCGCACATCTGCAATCCCTCTATCGAAATCGGCACCACCGAGTTTAGACGCAAGCTTCCCTGCCAACTCGTTAGCAATCTCTCCAGGCGCGCGCTTCAATTTCTTAGCAAGCGCGAAACACGGAAAAGCAACATCACCAAACTCGAGAGAAGGCGGCAACTCCAACAACTCCAACACCTCTTCCTCGCTCATTCCAACTTCCCTGCCAACAACTCTCGCAACCCTTTCCTTCAAACCCTTCATTTAACTAAACTGGGCAGTTAGTTAATAAAACTTATGCAGAAAACTGAAAAGCCAAGACAAAAACTCGTTAAGCACAACAAAAAATAAAAACCCTTGCGCCTTGCTATTTTTTTAATGGGCTGGCAAAAAGAGCTCCTCGCCTACACTTTTGATGTTCTATGGGACAATGTTTCCCGTTTTGGTGCACCTTACCTTTACTCTCCCTCGCTCCGCAGTTCCCTCGAGCGCATTGTGCGAGCAAGCCCTCACTACGAAAAACTCGACGGCAATTTTAGCGAATTCTGCGAGCTAATTGAACAGCACTACCTTCCTGCGCTGAAACAAACTCTTGCAACCTCGCGCTTCCTGCTCGACTCTGAAAAGAACCTCATTCCAAGAGAAGAAATAACGCGAGCGATACTTGTGAAACTTGAACGTTCGCAGAACGCGAATGAGCGTGCTTGACTAGCCCAAACCAAGAGATTTGATAACCTCGTTTTTCTTGAACTCCACTAAGTCCTCGTACCCTTGGCCAGTGCCCAGAAAGAAAATCGGCTTTCCTGTCACAAACCCTATGCTCAAAATTGCTCCAGCTTTCTCATCCACGTCTGCCTTTGTCAGAATCGAGCCGTCAATTCCAACAACCTCGTCAAACATCTTTGCTTGCTCCACAGCGTCGTTGCCAGTGATTGACTCGCCAACAAAAATTTTTAAGTCAGGGTTTGTGACGCGGACTATTTTTTCCATCTCTTTCATCAAGTTTGCGCGCGTGTACATTCTCCCAGCAGTGTCAATGAGCACAACATTCTTCCTGCGTTTTTTTGCAAATGCTATCGCATCAAACGCAACGCTCGCAGGGTCTTGCCCATACTTGCCCTTCACAATCTCCACTCCCAACGCATTTGCATGCTTTTCCAACTGCTCAATGCTAGCAGCGCGAAAGGTGTCGCTCGC
>RFLC01000265.1 GCA_003694055.1 Candidatus Pacearchaeota archaeon
ATTCTTGACAAGAAAGCTGTAAACCTGCCTCTGTGGAAAAGTCATGCTCCCCAAAAGTGGTATAATAAAAACTAAATAAAGCTCTTATGGAGCATCCATCATTTAGAACGCTTGCCGCCACATTCCTTGTCGTAGCAACGGCGACGAGCTCTTTCTCGTTCTTTTTTTCTTCTTCATTCTCTGCGCACTCCTCCGCGCCGCCACAGGATGTCCAAGCAACCGTCCCTATCAATGCTATCGGCACCGAAGCCATCCCCCCAGCAGCCCTCTCCTCCGAACCCCTCACTCTCACCGACTTAGCCCTCCAGCCTCTCTTCAACGAGCTCTCAAAAAGCGCCAGCCCTAAAAAGCTCCTCCAGCTTATTCAAGAAAATCCTAACGCAAGCGTCGCAAGCCTTGCCCAGCAAGCTGCCAATTTTGAGGAGTTAAATATTCCCTTTCATCGAATTTCCCAAGAGCTACAGGCTGCAGAGGCAGCTTATGAGAACAAAATTGAAAAATTGGTATCCCAGCACTTTAAGACAGATGCGTCCGTTACGCCCGCAGTTTACTTTGCCAGTATCCAAGCAGCCCTGCAGGCGCTTTCAGATTTTATAGAACAAAATCCTCCTTCTTTTTCAAATCCGCAGTCTGTGCTTGTCGCGCTGGACACTGTCCTCAACAAAACTACTGCCGACCTAGAAGCAATTGCCGCGCCACCGGCTCTCTCTTCGTTCCACAAAAAACTACTTTTCTTCTTTGAGGGGCAAAGGGAGGCATTTCATCTTATTCTTCAACCTGCTGACAGCGATCCTCTCAAGGCGCTCCTTCTTTTTAAAGCAATGGAAATAAAGTTCAAAAACACCCTACAGGAGCTTGCGCAGGAAATCCCTGCGGCCCTTCCTCCTGCATCCAAGGTTTCGGGAAAATTCCAAGCAGCAGTGCAAGCATTGTTCTTTATCAACACTGCTTATGCCAACGTGCCCGTATTTGATTTTTCAAATCTTATGGCAAAACTGGAGCACATCGCGCAATACGTTGCGAATATGCTAGGGGCTATAGCAGAGGAATTGGCCAAGCACGAGCTGATGCAAATAATTACCGAACAAACCGTCAATTGGATTAGAGGCGGCGGCACACCAAAATTTGTCACTGACTGGAAAGGATTTCTGCGAGAAGCAATGAAAAGAGCCATCTCAAAAACCATTTCTGAAAGTGCACCCTTTCTGTGTCAATCTTTCGGCCCCCTCATTACTATAGCCGCAATTCCCCCTCCCAACATTCCCCCCGAAGAAGGCGTGGAATGTACGCTGGAGGATGCCGTGCGGAATGTAAAGGCATTCTAC
>RFLC01000266.1 GCA_003694055.1 Candidatus Pacearchaeota archaeon
GCGCGCGAGCGCTGGCCCTGGGTGGTGCGCGTTGTCGGGAGCTTGCACCCGAGCGCGCTTTAGGCGCCGCGCGCCGTAAAAAATTCGCTGCCGGCAAAATCGCTTGGCTTGTTAAAGAAATTAACGTGCGAGCGAGCATGCCAAGGCTGCTTGTTGAAATGTATATACACTCGTATATACGCAAAAACGCCTCTCTCGCGAAGCTCTTCTAAATTGGTAAATTGAAAAGTGCTAGCATGCATGGGAAAATTTATTTATGGTAGAGATTTGGTGTGTGTGCGAGAGTGCCGGAGTGGTCAAACGGGCCGCGTTCAGGGCGCGGTGGGTTAGTCCCTGCGCAGGTTCGAATCCTGCCTCTCGCATTTTCGATTGTTGTGCGAGGAGTTCGCTGGCGTTGGGTGCTGTCCCACAAAGCGCAGGCGACGGCTCGCTGCGCGAGGATGAGCCAACAAGATATGGGAGCATCGCAAACTTTATTTAAGCCAATTCATTGATTTTCAGATGGTGTTTGAGAAGAACGCGCCGCTTTACGCTACTGAGGTCAATCGCGTGCAAGGAGAGGATGTGCTTTATGTTAACACGATTGGCGCGCCCTTTGTTCCGCAACTTGCTGACAACCCCACTTTAATGGCTTTTACAGTTGAGCAATTAATGAACAACCCAACAATTGCAAAAGTTGTTTTTGTTCAGCAACGCAATTATGTTTATCCGTTTGAGCAGGTTTCACTTTTGCGCGAGGTTGCCGGCGCGTTGAACTATCTCCTGAAAAGGGAGGAACTGCTCTCGCCGCGAAGGATAGCGTTGTACGGAAACTCTCCCGAGATTCTCGACGATTTGCAGTATTTTGTCTCACTTATGAAGCAAGACCCTGTTGGTTGTTATTTTGAAATCCGACGGAGAATTGGGGAGATTAAGAGAAGCGTGAGCGCGCCTGAAGCTCGGACAGGTGTTGCAAATTACGTGCGCACTCTTGAGAAATTCATGCATGTGCTTGCAAACACGCGCTTGGTTAAAGAAGCTCTTGCAAGCGGGCATGTGCATGTGTTTGGAAAACGCGATTTCTACAAAAGATTTTTCCGGCCCGAGGTGTTGCCGAACTTCACTTTCACGCGATTGGCGGCGCAGCTTCCGCCCGACGCTGAGATAATTGACCAGTACAATGTCGGGAAAGAGGAAAGCGTTGTGACAATCTTGCGTTTGAAAAACGATCCCAAGATGCTTTACCATGTTGTGCCGCCGGAGTACGCGCTAGACAGCGAACACTTAAACTTGCTCAACCTTGCTAGGAATGTGCTGTCAGAACACAGACCAAAGGCAGAAGAATTTGTTGACCCAGAAAGAACGCGAAAAATATTCATGAACATCGCGCGCGACATGCTGACCGAGCTGTCGAATACAAAGGGCATCCAACTTTCTAACAAAAAGCTCGAGGAACTTGCGCGCATACTTGTCAGGTACACGATAGGATTTGGTTTGGTTGAGGTGCTAATCTCAGACCCGAAGTTGCAGGACATTGTGATGAACGCGCCAATAACACAAAGCCCTGTTTTTGTGCGCCACGAGGATTACGGCGAGTGCGTGACAAACATCATTCCAAGTTTTGAAGACGCTTCATCTTGGGCTTCGAAGTTGAGATTGAAGAGCGGGCGCCCGCTCGACGAATCCAACCCTGTCCTTGACACAGACCTTGTGCTCGAAGGAGGGCGCGCAAGAGTTGCCGCTGTGACAGAGCCGCTCTCTCCCGGAGGAATTGCGTTTGCGTTCAGGCGACACAGAGACAAACCTTGGACATTGCCATTGTTCATGAAAAACAAAACACTCAACTCTCTCGCTGCAGGATTGTTAAGCTTTATTATCGACGGCTCGCGAACATTGCTCATTGCAGGAACCCGCTCGTCTGGTAAAACATCCTTGCTAGGTAGCCTTCTTCTTGAAATCATGCCAAAGTACCGAATCATCTCAGTCGAGGATACGCTGGAACTGCCGATGGATGCGCTGAGAAAACTCGGGTATGATGTCCTGCCATTAAAGGTGCGTTCTGCAATCTTTTCAGAGAGCACAGAAGTCGAGGCGGCAGAGGGCATAAGAACGAGTTTGCGACTGGGCGACAGCGCGCTGGTGATTGGAGAGGTCAGAAGCGAGGAAACAAAGGCGCTTTACGAGGCAATGCGCGTTGGTGCGCTTGCGAATGTCGTGGCAGGAACAATTCACGGCGACTCTCCTTACGGAGTTTTCGACAGGGTTGTAAACGACCTCGGAGTTCCGCCGACGAGCTTCAAAGCCACAGACATCATAGTGATAGTTAACCCAATCAAAACTCCCGACGGACTGCGGTTTGTTAGGCGCGTCACGCAAATAACAGAAGTGCGCAAGCACTGGACAAAAGACCCGCTTGAAGAGGGCGCTTTCGTGGACTTGATGCGCTACAACGTCGAGAGCGACGAGTTAGAACCAACGCCGGAGTTAATCAACGGCGACTCCGAGATAATAAAGTCTATCGCAGGCAAGGTCAAGGGGTGGGCTGGCGACTGGGACGCAGTTTACGACAACATAATCTTGCGAGGAAAAATGAAGCAAGAGATAGTTAACAGCGCGATTGAAACCAAGAACTTTGATTTGCTCGAGGCAGAGTTTGTGGTGCAAGCAAACAACGCGTTCCACCGCATAAGCGCAGATGTGCTGGCCAAGTACGGAACTACAGACTCAGAGATTATTTTTGCCGAATGGAAAAACTGGTTGCACAGCGAAATAGAAAAATACGCGCGCGGTTAGAGCTAGCTCTTCTCACTGCTCTGCTTTTCTTTGGCTGTTTTTTCTGCCCGTTCAATCATCTCTCTTTTGAGACCGATGAAAACCCCTCCCCGCTTTCCTCCGACGTAAGTGTTCTCACCTGGCTTTATTATTTCATTCAACTCTGGCAACTCAACATCGACGTGCGTTATGAGCGCGCGCGACTTTCCTTTCAAGTGGATGTACACATCAGCCTTGCCAATTTTTATCTTTCCCTCTCCCGGACCGCTCATGCAAAACACTCGCAAGCAGATTATTTAATTCTTCCGCAAGCGAAAGCTCTGGTTGTGGCGCCTGCATCAGTTTTGCACGTCTTGCGGTGTGGAGCGAGCAGTGCGACTTGACAGAGCTTTGAATTCTTAACTGCTACTACTTTGTGCGCAACTTCAAACACGCAACGCTAACGCATTTGCGCGTGAGAAACTTTGGGCGCGCCACGCTTTCAGAAACCTGCTGAGCAAGCCCTCACCACAACGCACGCTCGTACTTTCAAACCCATTCCTAACCAACTCCATCCCACGCAACGCGTTTAGCGCGCAGCGCACTTTCCAGCACTTGTGAGAGAACACATCGCGAGCGCGCTGATATGCAGATTTCTCGTCGGCAAGTTTTTGAGTTGAAACTAAAAATTCACGCGTTTGCAAAATCCTCAAAACAGCACGCTAGTTAAACCATATCGGAAAATATTAAAACCCTTGCTATCTCCTAACAAAATGAAAGTTGGAATAATTGGGGTGGGAGTTGTTGGAGGTGCGACTGCCGAGGTGTTTAAACGCGCTCACGAGCTTTACCTCTACGACAAGTACAAAGAGCCGTACAACACTCAGGACAGATTGGACGAGCTAGCGAAGAACTCTGAAGTAGTTTTCATTTGCGTTCCAACTCCGATGAAGCTGAGTGGAGCAATTGATTATTCAGCTGTTTACAACTCTGTTGAGCAACTCTTGGAGAGCGTGAAGAAATGCGGGAGAAATGCTGAGGAGATGATTGTCGTGATTCGCTCGACTGCGGTTTCTGGCACTACTGACTCACTGGCGAAGAAGTATCCTTTCAAGTTCGCATTCAACCCAGAATTTTTGACAGAAAGGAACGCGCTCAAGGACATGGAAAACACAGACCGGGTTGTGCTTGGAGTTGCAGAAGAGGAAGTGAAAGAAAAATTGCTCGCGTTGTACAAAGCATTGTTCCCTCATGCCAAATACATAGTTGTTGACAGGAAAACAGCAGAGATGATTAAGTACGCAGCCAACGTCATGCTTGCTTCGCAAATCGCAATTGCAAACGAGCTCTACCAGATATGCCGAGCTAGTGGAGTGGATTACGAACTGGTCAAGAACGCAATTCTTCTCGACGAGCGAATCGGAAGAAACATAAATGTACCAGGACCAGACGGCGATCTGGGTTTTGGCGGCAAGTGTTTTCCAAAAGACCTTAATGCCCTAATCTATCTTGCGCGCGAACACGGCTACAGGCCCTACCTCCTAGAGTCAGTCTGGCTTCTCAACGAGCGCGTTAGAACAAAGAAGGACTGGTACGACATTCCTGGTGCAGTTTCGGAGGAGATAGTTGCCAAACTTTCCGGTAAAGATGGAGAGAAAGAGCAAGGTTAGAGAGTTAGAAGGCGTGTTGAGGAAGGAGTGCGTGCAAGCTAGCAGGACTGGTGGTAGCGAGGATAGCGAGGAAGTCTCACTTAGAATTTACCCGCGCATTGCAGAACCGTATTTTGAGCAGTACGTGCGAGGCAGAGCAAGGTCTGTGGATCCTGTGAGCGGAGCAGAAGTTGTGTATGTCCCGCCATCATTTTTTCCTGCAGTTAGAGGAGGAGAGGTTTTAGGGATGTACGATCCGCTAGAGCACAAGATTTACATAGCAAACAACTTGCCGCCAGAGCAAAGAGCGTTTGTGTATTATCACGAGGTAGCTCACGCGCTTGGGATAAAGAGCGAGAACTTGGCAGATGCTTATGCCCAATCGAAAGTTGGTTATAACATCCGAGCAGATAGCTATCCAACGCGCACTTTCTCAGACTACGCAAAACGCCTAGAGGAAGAGTTTGAATATCGCGGTACGCGCTGCGCTGCTTAATCCGCGCGACAAATTCTTGCAGATTAGTGGGGGAGTGAATTAATTGCGATAGGTTCTTCTAAAAATAAGGGTTCCGACGTGGCGCGGGCTCTGGGCGGCGCGAGTGTGCGCGGCGCGTGTCACTGATTTCTTGCATACGAGCGCGCTTTATGCATTTCGGCGCGTGACGCAAAAAATTTGCTAGTGGGAAAAACTCTAGAGTTGTTGAAAAAATTACGTGCGACAGTAGGGAGCGTCAAACATTGCTTACTCAAAGCCTGCAATTTAGCGCAAGGACGATGCTACCTGACGAGAAATTTTTAGGATCTTAGACAGATGCGATATTGGCGGGGGCGCTCAAGCAAGCTACAAGTCATGTTAGTTTTATTTGTCTAATGAATCTCGTGTGGTATTGCACTCGATAACACTTGATAAAACTTGCACCGAAAAATCGCCTTGTTCGTGTGGAATGTGCAGTTTTTAATTTGCGCAAGAATTTTACGCGCGCAAAAATTAACCAGAGCTCATCCAACTCAAAGCACAAGTTAATTGCTGAGATTTTTTGAGATTCCAAAGTCACAGAGTTTGCAAACTAGTCTTCTCGCACTTAAAACGTTTGTTCGTTAAAATTGGCAAGAGGGTTTTGCCGTCGATTTCTCATCAAACTAAGAAACCGAAAAGTTTAAAATGTATATACATATGTATATACATATGAAAAAAGCAAAAATCCAACGGGCAAAAAGGAAATCAGCTGGCAAATCGGATTTTGAGGGAATTGCAAAACGGCTCGCAGAGTTGACGCGCGAAATTGAAAAACTCGTGCCGATGGCAAGCGTGAAGGAGGCATCCCATTTCGGCAACTCGGCCCACGTTGTGCTTCCGAAGAGCTTTGCAGGCAAGAAGGTTGGAGTCTTCGTGCTTCCAAGCTAAACCCTGTGGGAGAGAATGGAGTTTTCCATCAGCCAGTTTTTGGAGTTTGACGAAGAGGAAATTGCAGAACTAATTGAGTTGGAAATCAGCGAGCAGCAGGTAAAACAAAGAGTTAGCGAGTGCCACATTGTGTGCTAGACTGCTCGTTCCAACCAAGAAATCATAAATTGATAGTGGCGACTGCGAGAGAGGTTGTTAACTTGCACGAGAGGAAGAAAAATTTATCTTAACGTCTTGATAAAGATAGAGTCAGCAAGAATGTTTACCTTTTCTTGAGGTAGTAGGCATGGCCAGCAAATACTTTCCCAGTCTTCAAACATTTCCAAATTCCTGCAGCAAGCCTGACTGCTCTGCCTTTCGGATGGAACGGCGAGGGCTGTGGTTTGCGTTGCAATTCTTCAACAGCATTAAATCTATTCCTGACTCTCCTTCCATAACCTGCTCCAAACTTTCCGGCAGCTCTTATCTTCTTTTTCTTGCGCGCCATAGTTCAATCACTGAAAACCAGTTTTTAAAATTAACTGATTGGTCGGCTCCCTTGAAAAAATCTTAAAAGAATATGGTGCATGGTAATCAAAATTCATGCGGGCAATGCCAAAAAAAAGAAGTTAAGTTGGTTAAAAAATTAAACGGTTTGTTGAAACAACTGAAATGCCCGAGGTTTCTACACCATTTTAGCTGGAAAGTACGAGTTTGGGCAGCACGCAATTGCTTTGCTGCTTAAAGAGGTGTGCAAGATGTCTTTCAGGAGGGTTAGTAACATCCTCTCAATGCTCGGCTTACCCTTGCCTGCGCATTCTGCTTTGTGCAAAATGAGAAAGAGAATTCCGTTGTGGATTTGGGGGAGGTTGTTGCGATTGACAGCCGGATTTAAGCATGAGAAAGTTGCAATAGACTGCACTGGTTTCAGCAGGACAAATCCAAGTTACCACTATGTCAAAAGGATTAATCGACGGAAACCTATCAAATCGTATGCAAAACTCTCTGCGTTGTTTGACATCAATAAAAGAAAGTTTTGCGCAGTAAGGGTTAGAACAAAACCAA
>RFLC01000267.1 GCA_003694055.1 Candidatus Pacearchaeota archaeon
ATGCTTCCTGAACTAAACTGCGAGGCAAGCCAATTGGACGCCAGACTTTTCATGCGCTCGCTCTTGCACCTTTTGATAAAACGCATTAGAGCGCGAGGGTGAAGTTAGAGAATAGCACAGAGCAGGCTGTTGCGCAAACAAAGGAAATGCGCGCTGGCAATTTCAGTTAGCGCGCAACTCTGAACTGCAAAACTTTATGATTCGCATGCAAAGTTTTGTATATACATACGTATATACACAAAAATCAAATTTCGCTAGCTCCCCTGCTTGCGTGCTTTGCTATCTCAACGCCAAACATTTGCAAGAGCATGGATCGGATTTCAGCAATTAATAATAAATCCCGTAAGAAAAGCGCGAACGAGTGCTAGGAATTTTTATCTTGTTTATTTCGTCGAGAGTTTGCAAATCGCTTGCCTTTATGAGCTCGTCTGAGATAGTGTAAAGCACATCGTCCATGAACAGACTGCGCATTATCATAGGTCCGAGGTTGCGGTAGCCTGCGTTGTAGCGCGCCTGCGCTTCTCTGTCTTGCGTTGGCGGCAACTCTTCGTTGGTGTCAGCGTGAGAGATTTTGCCGCGCACGCTCAATCCGTTCTCATCCACATTCAGCACATAAACCCCTCTCCAGACTGGAAGGCCACTAGCATATGGTGGAATCTCTCCGTTATATCGCTCGCGGTCAATGCGTGCAACTGTCACAGGCAAAACTATAATCCCTTTTTCTTTGTCAAAAAGGAACGCCTTGTGCTCATACGAGAGCGGCGTCGAGCTTCCCCTGTCACCAATCACGACCTTGCCGATTTCTTTAGGATGGTCAACATCGCTCACATCAAACAACGACACCTTCACGCCTTGATACCACGCAAAGTCAAGCCCTCGCTGCGCTTTAAGCTCGTCGCTCGCCTCAATTGTATCTTTCCCAACCCCAATGATGTGGTTCTCGTCGTAAGGGTGCAGGTAATCACTAAAGCCCGGGATTTTCAGGTAGCCAAGAACCTTTGGCTCGCGCGGATTGGAGAGGTCAATAACAAAGAACGGATCAACTTTCTTGAATGTCACAAGGTAAGCCCGGTTGCCGACGAATCTAGCTGAGTAAATCTTCTCACCTTGCGCAAGATCCTCCAGCGAGCCAACTATCTCTAAGTTTTGGTCAAGCACATAAACATTGTTCTTGCTTTTCCCGTTCCACACTTCTCCTGCAGTTGTGGCAACTCTAAGGTAACCGTTGTGCTCGTCCATTGAAAATTGATTGAGCAAGTGGCCCGGCACACTCCCGCTTCCAATGTATGCAATCCTCTCGCCATTTATTGAAATTTTATGGATTAATGTTCGCTCGCGATTGTCCACGCTCTGCCAGTAAGCGCTGCTTGCCTTGTGCAATTCTCTTAACAACTCATTTCTTGCACTCACTTCCAAACCTGTTACATAATCTGAAAATACCCTATCAGCTTCTCTCTTTTTCTCCCACCAAGGTTTGTCTGAGTTTAAGATTTGCTTGATTTGCTCTCCAACATCATCTGGCAGAACTTGCGGGTAGACCTCTTTCATGTAGCGCACTCTTTGCTGAACAAAATAGGCGTTGTCTGGAGCGGTGATGTAAATGTTGTCTTTTGAAACATAAATCGTGCTTCCGGTGTCAAGCAAGAAACTCTCTGTGTTCATCTTCAAATCATCGAGAGAGAGCGCTGCTATGGTGGTGAGTGTGAAACTGCCTAAGTAGTCGTCAAAATAAACCACATCCTTTGCGCTCAACTCTCGCGCGACCCCGTCCTCAGCAACTGCTGGCATGACAATATTTCTCGGGTTGAAACTATAGCGAATTATGAGGTAAACAAAGTTTCCAATCATTCTCGCCTCTTGGTAGAGTCCATCCACACTAAAGCGCTTCACTAGCTCAGGGCTGTTCTTGTCTGAGATGTCATAGATGAAAACAACTGCTCGAGGCAACTTTGGAGTGTAACAATATCTCCCGCCCCA
>RFLC01000268.1 GCA_003694055.1 Candidatus Pacearchaeota archaeon
CACCGCAAGTACAAGAAACCGCAACCGCTCCCCGGTGCGGTAGTGCTCGCCCGGCACCGACTCATTGGCAAACATTACGCCCACTGTCCTTCCCAAATCCACATACACGTGGCCGCGCTCGAACCGCTGCACCACGCCGCTCACAATCTGCCCCTCCTTGCCGCGCCATTCTTCAAGAATGGACTGGCGCTCGGACTCGCGGAGTTTTTGGAGGATTACCTGCTTCGCCGCCTGCGCCGCAATGCGGCCAAAATCTTCCTTTGGCTCCAGCGGGAAAGTAAGCTCGTCTCCCACCTGCGCGTCCGGCTTGATCTTCCTTGCCTCCTCGAGGAAAATGTGCCGCTCCGGATGGAAGCGCGGGAGTTTTTTCTCTTCTTCGCCTTCCTGAGGCTCCGCTCCCGCACGTGCTTCCTTGGCGTGATCCTTATCCTGCGGCAGCTCCTTTTCCTTCTGGGTAGGAGCGCCTTCTTCCTCTTCCTCTATGCGCACCTCGGCAGGATCGACTACCAGCTTCACTTGCCAAAACTTCACCTCGCCCGTCTCCGGGTCAAGCTTCGCGCGGATAATCTCGCCGCGGCGGCCGTACTCTTTTTTGTAGGCGGCAGCGATGGAGTGCTCCACCGTTTCTAACACCACCTCCGGCTTCAGCCCTTTCTCTTCGGCAATTTGCTCCACCGCCCGGGAAAGTTCTTTTAAATTCATCATACTTGTGTTTCTTTTTCCTTTTTATAAAAAAGCCCGCATTCTGCATGCGGTCATCCCCACTATAACGCTTGCGGTGCTCTCCTGTCAAGCGCTGTTTTCAAGGGAGCGCTCCTTCCGCGCCTACCGCATTCCGATAGTGGTTAACAAGGCAATAATATCCATTTTTTGTCAATATTTCCCCGTCGTTCTCACGAAACTCCTCTCGATAAATATCAGACAATAAAATTGATATAACGTCAATTCTCCATCCCTGCTCTGCCACGAGATCTTCATGGTCCGCAACAAACGCCTTGGCGGACCGTGCAAGACGCGTTCTCTTCCGATAGGTAAGATTATCTTCCGGCAGTAATCCTCCCTCAGCAGCACGGAGCGTTTTTACCTCTACGATTACCAGCTCCTCATCCTCCCGTGCCACAATATCAAGCTCTCCAAACTTATTCCTCACATTCCGGGCAAGGATCTGGAATCCACGATTTTCAAGATAATCGCTCGCGATATCTTCCCCAATCGCGCCAACCCGCTGGTTCCTACCCTGGTCGCCCTTTCTCATCGCTGTGGAAAAAATGTTTGTCGACAAACATTCACATTTTATAAAACACAATGTTTGTCGACAAACATTGTTATTTTCTCCCAGTATATGTTTGTCGACAAACATTCAAACTTTTCTAGCATCCTGTTCAATGAATGAAATGCGGCAATTATTATTGGCGTGCCGGCTTTGCCAATTGCCTCATTTCATAGCACTAAATCCATATAACTTTGAAAAAGCGGAGTGTTTGTCGACAAACATCGAAAAAATTGCTTTCACAATGTTTGTCGACAAACATTCGGATTCCTGTGGAAAAAATGTTTGTCGACAAACATTTTTTCCACAGGCTACTTTTAAAGCTCCCCTTTCTCCTTCCTAGGGGAGCAACAGAGTGTTTTATATTTTGCGACATATATATTTTGCGACAGAATGTGCTGGCAGCACACTCAAAAAACAACAAAATAAATAATTGATAATGTCAAGCACTCAGCATTGCCTGCGATTTCGCGGGCGCTCCTGTTTCCCCGGCTGCACCTGGGAAAAAAGTTGCCACCGAAAAATTTCCTGCTACCATTATAGGTATGCTGAGTAAAGAAAAACTTGCTTTCTACCGCCGCAAGCTCGAAGAGGAAGAGCGTGCAATTTTAAAAGAGATCGAAGAAGGAAAACAGAAGATGGACTTCGGGGATGATGTGGACAGCTTCGAAGAAGAAGCGGATGAAGCGGAAGAAGAGAGCACGCGGCTTGGCATTGATGCAGTCCTTACCGACCGCCTCAATCACATCCGCATCGCGCTCGGCAAAATTCAAGACGGCACCTACGGCACCTGCGCGAAGTGCGGCAGTGAAATCGAGGAAGCAATCCTAAATGTTGTCCCGGAGTCAGACCTCTGCCGCGCCTGCAAAGCGAAGGAACAAAAATCTTCCGCGAAATAATTCGGCGCCTCACCGGCCTGCCTCTTCTTTCTGCTCTTGCCTTTCGCCAAAAGGACACGATCTGCTGTAATCAGCAAGCGCCCATACAGCGAGAGCAGTAGTGTGAGGATTTTCTCCAATACCAATTCCCGGGACACCTCCTTCCCATCCTCCTGAAGCACGTTGCCGCCCCACAAGTTTTGCTATCCAGTCTGCGTCCACCAATCGCCGAAACCCTCCGTAGAGC
>RFLC01000269.1 GCA_003694055.1 Candidatus Pacearchaeota archaeon
TCTAAACCATTTTAAGCAGAGAGCGCGCCGATTGCAACTGATGCAAGGATAGTGAGAGCGATTATAGCAGTTAGCGAAGTAAAGAAGTAGAGCAGCACTCCCCGGCGTAAGTTCACAGCTAAATTGTGCTTCTCGCTAACAACATCTCTCCCAGTGTCAACTGTTGAAAGAGCATGATTAAGAATCATGATAATCTCAATTATGTAAACTCCGATAGCGATTTGAATGAAATACGGCGGGACCATTCTGGTTACATCAAAAAGTTGCACTATATTCTGAAAAGTTCCGAGTTGAGTTGCCGCGGCGGCTGTGTTCCCTGCGTTTTTCTGCAAGAGCTGCAACTGGTTCAAAATCAAAGTAATCATTGTTGCAAGCCCGACGACAATTCCAGAAAGCAAGGGTGCGAGAAAAGTCATGTTTGACTTCATGTCAGAAACAATCTCAGCAAGAAGGTCCTTCAAACGCTGATTTATCTTCTCAATGTTTTTCACATACCCGGAGATAGCAATGAGCGAGCGAGCTGCGATTGACAATCCTTTCCGAACAGACTCAACAAGAATCCTCATTGAAGTAGCAATCAACGTTGAAGGGTAGTAAATTATCGCTCCTCGATTTTTATCAAATATTGCTTCCTCAAGATTCATGCCAAGCTGCTGTATGTTCTGCGCAACTTGCGCAAAAAATCTCGAGGTTTTCTGCCCTTGCGTGCTTTGCGCAACCCTCCCAAAAGCAATCTCTGCAGGCAAACCATCCCCTATCCTGTTCCCAAGTTGAAAGAGTGAACTCCCAAACTCCTTCTCAAGTTGTTTCGTTTCCTCTCTTGACTTGATGATGTTCTTAGTTTTGATAGAATATGCTGTCGAGATAAAAAGCCCTAGACCGAGAATGACGAACAAACTAAGCAAGGTCGCGCCGACTCCAAACGGACCAACTGTCTTTCCGTCGACATTTTTGAAGTCAAAGATTTTTTGATTAGTCAGGATTGGCAAGCCAATTTGTCCGTAGGTATAATCGCTCGCCACATTCAACGCATCTTGGATTGTAGTTGACTGCAGGATAAACGGCAAAAATCCTAGGATTAGGAATGGTATCAGAAGTATGAACGCAATAACCCACGGCCCGCTAGACTTGAACTCGTTGTAGTATGGGTTGTTCTCCAAGTTCGATATCTCGCCATAACCTCCCGGCCGTTTCATCAATATCTCGCTAACAAGATAAAACACAAACCCTGGAATGAGGACATTGAAGATGAACATAACATGATACCACTGAATCACGCCAGCGAGCAGAGTTGAAGCTAGCGGCAGGAGAGCCAGTCCAAGAGTAGGCAGGATAATTCCGAGCATGTACATGTTCGTCATCGGACTGCGCACTTCGCGAGAATACTTTAGCATTTTCTCATAAACTCCGTCGAGAATTGTCTCAAGAGCTTTCTCAAGTATCTCAATTCTCCTAGCTTCAGAAGGTTCAAACAAAGACGACTCTATCAAGTGGAATGCCTCAACAAACTCCGGAGCATACTCTGACCATGTCTCAAGGTAGTGTTCGAGAGACTGCTTTATCGTCGGATATTTTCCTATCTCCACATCGTACAAAATCTTTTTGAAGTCAAGGGCGAGAGGGCCTTCTAGGTTTTGCGCGGTGAACTGAATTGCGCGCTCGAGGTTCGAAGTGTGCTTCATGTAAATAACAGTGTAAAGAATCGCTGGCACCATTTCTGCAGATGCTTGCAGGCGCCAGATGTTCGCAAGGCGCTGCGGCATCGTGTAAGTGTAGTAAAAAGCAAACATGCTCACTACGAGCGAAACAAAAATGAAAAACGCCGAAATCTCTCCTGTTATGAGATAGTGAGCAACAATAAGCAGGATAGAAAGAAAGAAGCTTCCGAGAAGCGCGAGTATTGCCAAAGTCGCTGCCTGACTTGGCGTCACCTCAAGATGCGCAATGTCAAGATATTTCTGAATCTTCACCCTGTCTTTTTCTGCGATTTTGACATTAATCAGGTTGCCAATAGTGTGAGCCCAACGCTCGTACCTTCCAAGCTCAGGAAGCATCTCAGATTTGAACCTAAGATACTCGCTAGAATAGCCAGACTCACTCTCAAAATTAGTCAGTTGCGACTCTAACTGCTGCTCGTACTTTGAAAGAAGAGCCGAAACATCGCTATCTGGAGAGTTCATGCACACCTCAAGATTTTATAGTCATCATGAGTTATAAATTGTTTGGTTGCGCGACACTTGCTCGCTCGCCTGCTTAGAGCGCGTGATTCAAGATAGTGCTTAAGGTGCATTGCTTCTAGTGGTCTGCCGCTCGCAACAAACCTTGCTCTGCTCTCACAACCAAGTTTCGCGATCTCCGCAAAAGAGCCGGAAGTTGCGTTTCGGCAAAGCGCGCGCAGTCTTTATCTCCGACGAGAACTCTGCGCGTCCAGGTCATTGCAAGCGCGCGCATTGCCACGCCTTCATTAAGAACTCAAAAAGCGCAAGCTAGAAGAAGGCTAAGGTGTATATACATGTGTATATACTAAAACTCTCGGTTTGCAAACACAGAGCGCTCGTTGGTGAGCGCACCCCTTTTCCACCACTAACTCCGCGCGCTTATGCGCCGACCAAGTGGGCGCGCTCCATAAGATAGAAGCCAGTCACCAAGCCAGCGCGCGCTAGTTGAGCAAAGCAACTTGATCGAGATTCCAAATCAAGAGAGCGCTAACCCGCTGCTTTTGCGCTTTGCCGACAGCAAAAGAATTCTATTGCAACAAGCCAACGCGTTCGCGCGAAACTTTCCCTAGTTCTGCCGTCGGAAAATCAATAAAAGCGCGCGCAAGTGTCTGGGCTCGCGCGCTTGCCAGCCCTCAACTCCGATCGTTATTCTTGCTGCGTGAATTTAAATCCCTCTATTTTTAACTCGGCACAAGCAAAGCTCGCTCCAAAAGAATATCTAATTGCCAAGCTAAAACGCGTTAGTTAGGTTGCTGCACCTACCACTGAGCCAAACACAATGTTTCCTGTGCAACTCCCCGCCACTCCTAGCGGAACGTAGATTCTCCAGTAACTTGCATTTGTGTCGTCGATGTACGGCGCAGTGTCATTCCTTCTGTAATCCAAGTTGAACTCATTTATCACGCTCGATGAAGTTAGGTTCCTGTAAAGCGATTCAAACTGCGCAAGCGTCAAACTTCCAGGATTAGAAGCAGTGACATTGTACTTCTCATACTCAATTGAAATGTTTTTAACTGCTCCGAGTGTGCAGTTCATCGCATTCCCATCGCCAGGCGTGACTGCATATCCTGACAAGCTTAGGTTGAACATTGTGTTGCCGAAGTTTGTCACGTTAGCCAGCTGCTCGTCGCTTACTGCAGTTGCGTTGACTGTTCCGTAATCAATTGAGTCAGGCAATCCAAGTGCAAGCAGCACGCTGACTGAGATTGTATCGCTTCCAGTGTCATTCAAGCTCGAGTTGTCAATCACCGTGACTGTTGCGTTCCAGGTGGCATTGTTAGCGTAATACCACACCTCAAAAGTGCAGGTCGCGTTAATTTCGTAAATGTCGCCGTAAGTTGTGTCAATTGTGCAGCTGTTATTAGTGTAATGGTTGTTGTTGTCATCCGCAGCGCCGAAGGACGAGCTGGCCATATCAAAGAACTCTGCTGTCACATTAATGATGTCGTTCTCCCCGTTAAAGTCGCGAGCTATCACATAAACTGTTACTGTTTTTGTGGCATTTGGAACCAAATCAACGCTTGTCGCGTCGTTATCAATTGTCACGTTCAACACCTCTGGAAAAACATTCCCAACCTGCAAGAGCGTAGTGACCGTCACATTTGAGGAATTCACAACTGCCTCAGCGAAATTGAAATTAGGCACAACGAGCGCAGAGAAGACAAGGGCAAGCAGAGCTAGCTCTAGCAAAACAAGTATTACAATTCCTCTTTGGGCCCTTCGTCCATCGTTCATTTTTTATCACTTTAGCTTAGCTCAACGTACAGGTAGTACGCTGTCGCGCCGTCGAAACCCGGCGTGCCAACCTCAGGGACAATCATCTGGAAATCATAAGTTTGTCCGTCGAAGCCAGTCACATCGTTTTCCATAATTGTTGCGTAAATCACATTTCCGCCTTTTGCCTCATACAACGCAACTTCCTCAAAGCTCGTATCCTGACTCGCTGAGTTAACATAAGTGTTGAGCGTTGGGCAGCTGTTTTGCGAGATGTTGATGCTTCCAACGAAAAATTCTTGATGGGTCGTGTCAGAGAAGGTTGCGGTGATGTTGTCATCAGGGTTTGTGTGGCCCATGTTGTTGTTCTCTGTTTCAAGGTTTGCTGTGGTCGCGCATGTTATGTTTGTCCAGTCTATCGTTGAGCTGTTGCGGGTGGCGTAAATCTCACCGCTCGTGACTGTTGTGCTCCAGTCGTAGATTGTAGAGCCGCTTGCATCGTCAAGCGTGAACTTTCCAGTCACATTACCCACAAAAGCCTTCCAACGAGGGTTTTGCACTGTAGCAGAGATGTTGATTGTTGAGATGTACCCTCCAGAGATGTTCAATATCGCTCCCGTGCCAGCGGACTTTGTCTCATTGCTAATCACGCTAATGGTTGGCGTGCTCGGCGTTGCTCTCGCCTCACTCCACAGAAGAATAAAAAGCAAAAGAGTGAAGGAAAGGATAAGCACACCTCTTCCTGCCCAGTTCAAACCGCGCTCTATCCTCTCCCTACCCTTTCTTTTTTTTTTGAATCATCACCAAACATTTTTTACCTCTTTACTCTAGCTCCACGAAAAAGTAATATGTGGTCGTGGAAGTGTCTGTGGCGTGACCGTCCTCAGGCACAATCATCTCAAAGTCATAGTCATTCCCATCAAAGCCCAAAACGCTTGCCTCCTCAAGTATTGAGGTCCATATCACGCTGCTCGTGGTTGGCTCGTAAAGTATGACCTCCTGGAAGTTTGTGCTCACGCTCTGCCCAGTGCTATCATAAATCGCAGTTGCCAAGCACTCTCCAGCTGAAAATTGAAGGTTTGCAGTGTAAAAGAGGTCATGAGAGATTGTGAAGCCAAATGTTTCGTTCACACCATCAACATCATCTGAACGCATTCCAAAGCTTGATTCTAACACAGACAAGTTAGTTCCGTGCAAGTTTGTGGCTCCAGGAGTTTCACCGCCTGCGAAAGTTCCGTCAGCTGTGAAGTTGAAGCATTGAACATTTGTCCAGGAGATTGTGGAATTTGTAGAAGCATAAACCTCACCTTGTGGGTTTGCCAGAGACCAGTTGTACATGACATTATCATTCGCATCTGCTAATTGAATTGTACCGGAAACGTTACCGAAGTAACCCTGCCATGCCTGTGTGGGAGAGAAACCTGTGATGGTGAGTTCAGTCACGTTTCCGGCAAACGCCCCATCACTCGTGGGAGCATCAGCAGGCGCTCGCTCAGACCTAATCTCTGTCACGCTCGCACCGAACGGTTGAATAGCAGAAACAAAACTAGCCAAGCCTAATATAATAATAGCAAACAATCCCGCGGCAAGCAACCTCCTTGCCTTTGCACTTCCTTGTTCAATATCTGTTAAGGGCATGGCGCACCTCTTTTTCACCTCATTTGTTGATTTATACAAGAATATAGAGTATTTAAATGTTTCGGTTTGTTACTACAACCAAGTTACTAAACTGATGTTCAGCCCTTTACGTTTTTGACGGCGTTCTCGTGACTCTCTCCGCTTCGCTCCGAGCCACGTTGCACTCTCGCCTTCGGCTCGGGGCGTATAACAGGGCTTAGTTTCAATAAGCGGGCGGGCTAAAAGTTAGTCAAATCAAAGATTTGAAGAAATAATAAAA
>RFLC01000028.1 GCA_003694055.1 Candidatus Pacearchaeota archaeon
GGTAGTCACCTCCTTTTTGATTACCATGCACCATATTCTTTTAAGACTTTTTCAACAGAGCCCGTCAAGAAGAAAACTTTAAATAGCTCGCTGGCAAGCAGATTTATGGCGAACTGGAAGGCAGTTGTTGCAGGAGTTGCGTTGCTTGCAGTTGTGCTGTTCGTTGGTTTTCGCCTCACAGGAAATGCATCGAAAGATATTGGGAAGTACGACGAGTTTGCGAAATGCTTGACTGACAAGGGCGTGACAATGTACGGAGCTTACTGGTGCCCGCATTGCGCTAGGCAAAAAGAAATGTTTGGGAGCAGTTGGAAGTATGTTAATTATGTTGAGTGCGACCCGCGCGGCAACAACGCAAAGCCAGAATTGTGCAGGGAAAAGGGAGTGCAAGGATTTCCGACATGGGAATTTCCAAACGGGGAGATAGTTTCAGGAGAAACTCCTTTGCGCGAGTTAAGCTTCAGAAGCGGTTGCCCGTTGCCGCAGTGAACCTCTGCATCATTCCCAAGGTTAATTTAAAAAGTTCTTAAGTGGTGAATTTGAGATGAGTTTACCAAGTGCTCAGTTTTTACAGCTCTCGGGTTATTTCTAAACTGGCTTGGTTCAGCGATTTTAGCTTGCTCTCTTTTAAGATCCAAAAAGACTATTGAAAAAATCTCTGGCACCTATTGGGGCAGAAATCCTCATTTTCGCTCTGCGTTGTATAGAGAACGGCAAATTGCGTTAGTTGGAATTTCACTCCTCTTCCTTGGGTTCTCCCTTCAGATTGCAAATATTTTTATTATCTATTTTTAGCTAAAAGTGTTTTCTCTTGCACTTTTTTAGTTTTTATTTTTTGCATGATACGCTAGCAGGGCGCTATATGCTAGAAGCTCGCACCCTCACCTAGCTACGTCTCCACGCCGCTAGTTCGATTTTCTTTTTATCATTGCAAGCCGTATGACTTGCGCGAGTTTGATGAGAAGGATGAGCGAGAGAATTCCGAGGAGTGCTGCGATTGGCGCTTTAGGATAGCGTTTCAGCGGCTGCGCAGCTTCGCACTTTCTAGGGCAGGGTCCGCCGCAGTCAACTCCCTCCTCACCTTGGTTTTGGATGTTGTCAGAGCAAGTTGGGCATGGTTCGCAAGGTCCGCCGCAATCGACGAGAAGCTCGCATGCTCCGTCGTGGCAGTTCCTTATGTTGTCAGAGCAGCTTGGTGCAGAGGTGTAGTAA
>RFLC01000270.1 GCA_003694055.1 Candidatus Pacearchaeota archaeon
ACTTACCGGAAATCGGCAGTGTATTTTCGGGCGGAAGGTACGACGGGTTGGTAGCGCGCTTCAGCAATGCGGCAATTCCCGCAACGGGCGCCTCAGTGGGCGTGGATCGCCTCTTTGCCGCAATGGAAAAGCTCGGGATGGTAGCGACACAAAAAAGCACCGCCGATGTCATTGTGCTCAATTTTGACAACTCCTGCACCGAGTGGCTCGAGGAGATCGCCGCAGAACTCCGCCGCAATGGCATCAAGACCGACTTCTATCTCGGGCAAGAAACTACGCTGAAAGGCCAACTCACCTACGCCATCAAGCAGGAAGTGCCGTTTGTCATCATCGCTGGACCTGAGGAGCAGCAACGGAGTGTCGTGCAGCTGCGCAATACAAAGACAAGAATTCAAGAAGAAGTTGCTGTCTCGAAGCTTGCTCTTGCATTGAAGGGAAAAATGCACTAAAATAGCGACTAGCTTTTCTGAGGAGCAATGTGGGGTACGTAGCTCAATTGGTAAGAGCGCCAGACTGTGGATCTGGATGTTGCGGGTTCAAGTCCCGTCGTGCCCCCCATTGTCACCTCCGTTTCCAACCCCCTGTCACCCCAGGGGGCCTTTTCTTTTAGCGTCGTAGGGATTGTCTACGCCTACATTGTGCCACTATTCTATTTTTGCTATACTTATATTTCAAAAAGGCCACAAATCGTTAAAGTAATAACTAAGCAAGAATGCACGTCACAACTAAGCTCACAATAACTCCTTCAACACGATTAACTCCAAGCGATGTATATTTTTTTTCTAATAATTCAAATACTAAGTTAATCATTTCACAAAAAACAGCCCGAAAGATAAAAGCGTCACGTAACGCTATAGAAAAATTTTTAAAAAGAAGAACTGCTGTTTATGGTGTAACTACAGGCTTCGGAAAATTTAAAGAAAAACTTATTTCTCATCACCAACTTACTGAACTTCAAGAAAATCTTATTAAAAGTCACGCCGCAGGAGTGGGAAGTATTCTTTCTCCTCAACTAACACGCGCAGTTATGCTGGCACGCCTTAATACGCTACTGCAAGGTTTTTCCGGCGTGCGTCCTAAACTAATCCAATTCGTAGTTCAACTTCTCAACTCAGGAATTCTCCCAGTCATACCCACACAAGGATCTGTCGGCGCATCGGGGGACCTCGCACCACTTTCACATGCAGGGCTTGTACTGCTAGGAAAAGGAAAAGTCTGGTACAAAGGGAAGATACATTCCACCGCAAAGGTATTTAAAAAACTAGGAATTAAACCAATTAAACTTCATGCAAAGGAAGGGCTCGCCTGGATCAATGGTACAGCATTTATGACAGGAATTAGTTGTATTGTTGTCGAAAAAGCAAAGCAAATTACAAAAGTTGCTGACTGGGGATGCGCCCTCACATTAGAGGCAATCGAAGGAATGAGTACTCCATTTAAAGAAGCAATCCATTCGCTGAGGCCGCATCCAGGACAAAAGCAATGTGCAAAACATATCAGAGAACTTATTAAACAATCAAAACTTGTTGACTCCAACCCAAATCGCGTACAAGATTCATACACTCTCCGGTGTGCCCCACAAGTGCATGGAGCCGCAAGAGACGCAGTAGACTATGCCTACAAAGTTATCGCTAGAGAATTAAATTCTGTGACTGATAATCCGATCGTGTTCCCAAGCGGAGTAGTACTTTCTGGTGGAAACTTCCATGGACAACCCGTTTCTTTGGCAATGGATTTCTTGCGATCAGCAATCGCCGGAATAGGAAATATATCAGAAAGGCGCACCGCAAAGCTTATAGACTCTGCCCTTAATGAAGGACTTCCCCTTTTCCTAATTCCACCATCAAAAGGAGGACTGCACAATGGCTTAATGATTCCGCAATATACTGCAGCTGCCCTCGCCTCAGAGAATAAAATTCTTACTCATCCTGCATCAGTTGACTCTATACCTACATCTGCTAATCAAGAAGATCATGTAAGTATGGGTTCAATTTCAGCAAGATTTGCACTTCGCGTAGCAAAAAATGTCGAACATATTCTTGCTATAGAATTACTCACCGCAGCGCAGGCGCTAGAATTCCGCGACAGAAGTAAATTGGGAATAGGCACAAAGAAAATCTATTGCAATATACGCAAACTTGTTCCTCCTCTTCAACGAGATAGGATACTCTCTCGAGACATCGAGGCTCTAGTCGAGGGTATCGTAAGGAAAATATAACCTAATCATCTTGCCTAGCGGATGCGCTTGACGCGCGAAGAAGCAGCGGATTGCTTTTTGCGCGCCTTCTTCTTAGGCTGTTTCGGCGCCGCTTCCGCCTTTTGGCGGCGCGC
>RFLC01000029.1 GCA_003694055.1 Candidatus Pacearchaeota archaeon
CAATAGTTGTATATACAAATGTATATACGCAAAGCCTCACGCTGCTAGCGCCGCGCCCGCTGGCGTTCGCGCGAGGCGCGCGCATTTTAGCAGGCAGTGCAAAGTGTGGCGCCGATCGCTCAAAAGCTAGCGCGCCGCGGCGAGAATGCTGAACTCTCTACCTGAAATTCTCTCGCACCTAGATTTTCGCGCGCGAGTTCGCGCTCAAACGCGCGCCAGAATTAAACGCACACTTGCCCCGTCGCCAACAATATCAATCACATCCTGCCAAAGACATCCAACCAAAAAAATAAAAACAGCTGCCGCCTTGAGTGCGCATGATTGAAGTTGAATCGAAGGTTAGGGTAAATGATGTGCGCCAAGTAAGGAAAAAAATCCGCGCGCTCGCAAGATTAAAGAAGAAGGTCATGAAGATAGACGACTACTACACCCTTGAAGACGCGCGCAAATACCCGAAAAAAAGTTTGCGCATTAGAAAAAACGGCAAGGTCTATGAAATAAATTTTAAGAAACGAATTAATTACAGAGGAGGTGTGCACGCGAAAAAAGAAACTGAATTTAGGGTTTCTGACATCGCTGGCTTTTTGGAGTTGATAAAAGATTTTGGTTTTAAGAAGTGGATTAGGAAAGAAAAGTATTCTGAAATTTATGAGATTGAGCCGCGGTTTCATATAGAGCTGAACCGAGTCAAAAAGCTGGGCTGGTTTTTGGAGATTGAGTATCTTGCAAACCCGAGTGAAATTGAGATGGCAAGGAGGAGAGTTGAGAAAGTGATGTCTGCGCTGGGAATTAAGAGGAAAGAGATTGTGAAAGAGGGCTACACAAAGCTCTTGTGGAATTTGGAGCATGGCAAGAGGGTGAAAGAAGAAGGCAGGGCTAGAGCGTTAGGCAGAGCAGGCGGCAAATGAAAACCATACGAGTCAAGACAAGCAAGAGATTTGAATGCATTGACATTACCGAGGAGATTCAGGAATTTGTGAGCGAGCAATCCAAGGACAACGGGGCAGTTTTGGTTTATGTACCTCATGCTAGCGCAGCTGTGATTATCAATGAGAACGCAGACCCTGACATTCAAACAGATTTCCTTGAGGCTCTTGAGAAGAACTTCCCGTCGGGAATTTGGCGTCACGACAAACTAGACGGCAACGCCGCGGCGCACATTAAGTCTTCAATCCTCGGCCCTTCTGAATTAATTCCATTTGAAAACAAAAAACTCTTGCTTGGCACATGGCAGGCTTGCATGCTTGTTGAGCTTGACGGGCCGCGCGAAAGAAAGGTTTTGCTGAGCGTGGTGTAAGCTCTGCCAGTCATGGCAAAAGCACCACACTGCGAAACTCAGAAACGGAAGAAAAGAGAAGCTATTGGCCGTTGTGCGCAAGTTTTATTAAATTTGTTTTGCAAATAAGTGAGTGAAAAGAGGGCTTAGAGAGTTTGTTGGTGTAGCGCTGATTTTGTTCGGGCTTGCTATAAGCTTGCCAACCTTGCGTTTAACAGGGTTCGCCATTTTGACAGGCGAGGAGGCTGTTGCAAGAGTTGTGGGAGTTATTTTTGTCGTTTCTGGTTTGTTTTTGTTTGTTTCTCGACGGCGCGTTTCAGTGCTAGAAGAGCGTCTAGAGGAAGTTCTGCCTAACATTGGTAGGGTTGTTAGGCCGGTAATGCAAAAGAAGGCAGTTATATTTCTTGACAGCGACTTTCTTACTCAGGTTTATCAGATGGAAAAGCAGGGAAGTGCCAAAGTTGGCGAGCTGTCTAAGTGGAATGTCGTTATGCCGAA
>RFLC01000030.1 GCA_003694055.1 Candidatus Pacearchaeota archaeon
AGCGAGCAAGCTTGCAGCTTCTGCACTTTACTTTCTTGAATACGTTGTGATTGCTCCTGCCTTGCTAGTGATTTGGTTTGCCGCGCTTGCCATTGTTCTCTTCCTGATAGCTGGCGAGAAAAGCGCGCAAAGCATTTTGCTCATCTCTGCGGTGATGATTGCATCAATTCGAATACTCTCATACTTTCACGAGGAGATTGCAAAAGACCTTGCAAAGCTCTTCCCGTTCATGGCGCTCTCTGTATTCATCCTCTCCCCAAACGCGTTTAACTTCCAATCGTTCCTTGACAAGCTATCAAAAGTGCCGTTTTTCATCGAGGACATTGCATCATTCATAGTTTTAATACTTGCAATTGAGATTCTCTTGAGGGCGTTTCACCTTGTTTATGAAATCTGGCAGACAGAGGAAGAAAAAGAGTCTGAGGAAAATGCCGAGAGCTAGGTAGTTTTGGAGCTGTTTGTAGTGTCAATTTCGTACGGGCTTAAGCAAGTTATCGTTCCCACGCCAACCAACGACTTTTCTGCGTTTCTGTCGTGGAAGCATTCCCAGCCATTGTGAGTGAATTGGTAAATCACTAGAGGCACATCTTTGTAAAGGAAAGTCTCGCCGATTTTTCTCGCCAGGGAAGAAGTTGGAAGGAGAAGAACCTCTATTCCGCGATAGGGGACAATCTCTCCTAGCTGGTAAAAGTCCATCGAGCGATTCACTCCCTCTCTCTTGCCAGTGCGTTCGCGCAAGAACTCCAACAAGGTTGAGGTGCAGTAGCCTATTGGCAAGCTAAACGGCACGCTATTCCCGTGCAAATTCCTGTACATTGAACCTCTTTTGAACTGGCTTATTTTTTGCTCGTCAAGAATGAAGCAACGGCGGAAGAGCCAGTTTGGATTGTCGGGGATTTCTACAGGGTGCGCTTGCCTCACCTCATCAAAGCTGGAAAACAGCTCTATGTTTGTGTTGAAAAGCCTTTGCTCTCTGCCTTGCGTTTCTGCATTAAGTTGGAGAGAAATGAGCTTATTTGCTTTTGATTTTGGAGTGATGCGATAAGTTATCTCAAAGTCCAGAGGTTGAGCTCCTGCGCGGGCAGCAGGTTCGTCAGAAGGGAATGCAGGATGGTGGAAAGTGATTCGCTTCCACGCTCCTGGGATTATTTCTCCATTGTAAAGTTTCGCTCTCCCTAGCTCTTCTCGAAGTTTTGCCAAGTATCCTCTCACGACCTTTTCGCCGTAAGCCAAAAGCTGCACTCCGATAAGAGGGGTGTCGCGAATTTCAGAAGTTGTGCCGTCGTCGTGCTGAATCACTCGCTTGAAGCCTGCTCTCCATGCGACATCTCTATCCCTGTGAACATCGTTGCTGTCCTCAATGCTGCAACCGAAAACGCTGATGCTTTGGCGAGGAAAAGAAACGCTCTCAGCGCTATCCCCAAGTTTTTCCAAAACGTTCTCAAGCTTGCTCCTTGAAAAAGTCCTCTTTACTTCAATTGACATATTCGTCTCTCCTGTCTGAGTTTTTAGCTCCTCTGCAAGAAGGGTTTCCCTTATAACGGAGCAGGTCAAGTATTGCAAACAAACCTCTTGCAACTAGTCCTCTTTCTCCGTCTGGAAAACCTGCAAGTGAGCAGTACTCAATTAAATCAGTTGCTAGCTCTGCGCAGTTGTCTCTGCCATCTGGCAGGCGCTCGTATCCTTCAATCCTAGACTCTAGGTTGTTTCTAGGCATTGGTAATTCAGCGATTTATTATTTTTAAATCTTACCCTTGTGTAGTGGTTGCAAGCGCTCTCCCAAAAATCGCAACGCAAAACATCTCTGGCTAGAGAGACATCTGGGCTTTGATTGCAGTTGGAGCTTCGCCGCCGTGCCATGTGAATCGCGGTCTGACGCGGATCGGGTAAATCCTCTCAGAGTTGTCGTCGAGAATAATTGCAGAACCGCGCAAGCGAGGGAGGTCATCTATCTGCTGTTTTATGCTCTTCAAAAGATAGGTTTGCATAATCTCGTTGAGCGCATCTATGTCAGGTTTAGCTGTAACTCTGTGAGAGATTACAATGTCTGATTGGGTCATCACATCGCCGTGGATTTGGCCGGGTTGTTGCGTGGCTAAGACGAGCGAGATGCCGGGTTGTCTGCCTTCGCGCAAAAGCTGCACTAACGCGTCGGTAGCAGGAGTTTTGCCAACCTTTGGAAGAAACTCGTGAGCTTCGTCGATAAAAATCCAAACAAGTGGTTCCTCGCCGCTGTGTGCTAGGTAGTCAGTCCCGTGAAGCAAGGATTCCAGCTCTTCCTTTTTTCTCGCGTCCATGCGCAGAGTGAAAATCTTTTTTGATAGCAATCCGATGACAAGCGCGCGAATGTTGAACAAAGTTGAGGAGCTGTAAACTGATATGTCTAGGACTGTTGTTGTGCCAGGAGTGATGAGTTCTTCAATCTCTGTGCCGCTCTTTTCTCGCGAGAAGATTCCCCAGCTGTCTGCAGCGTAAAGCAGGGCTGCCACAACATCTTTTGTCTGCTTGCTCGCCCTATCGTCGCTGTCAACTGCCTCTTGCATTTCTGCTATTGTGTAGCTTTCTGCGCTTAACTTCATCCGCGTCACAACCCGCTCTAGAAGCACGCCTTCTGGAGAAGTGATTGGCAGGTTGAAAAGCCCAAGCCAATCCTCTGCACCAAGCTCGCTCACTTTCAGCGCAAACAGCTCGTCAAACGGAATCAGTTTTTCTCTGTACTCTTTTTCCTTGCCAAACGGAATAAAAACCCTGACTGGAAGTTCTTTTGTCTTTAACTCCCACTCGTCAAGCAATGCGCGGTCCTTCTCGTTTTTGTATTTCATTGTCCAAAAAATCCCCATTGTGTCAAATATCAAAGGAGCGACGTTGGCAGCTTCCTCGCCGTGCAAATCTGATAGGCCTTCTGCTATCACGCCCAAGGTGTAGGACTTTCCTGAACCGCGCTTTCCAGCGACTAGAATGACGTGACTGCGCGCAATGTCGAGCCATATTTTGTTTGATAACGAGGTATAGGTGCCCATCTTCACATAACCCTTGCCAAGAAAAATCAAACCTCTGGAGCCGAAGAGTTTTCTGTCGCTCTCATTCCTTCCGATAATTATATCATAAGCCATAAACTTATAGCGTGTTGCTCTTATTAAATTTTGCTAGCGCTCTCTTCGCCGACGCCGCCTCAAAGAAAGTTCAGGATGGAAGAGCGCGCAGGCTCAACACAAGAATTTCTGTCCTGCCGTTATATTTTCTCACTCTTCCAATGAGCTCAACCATCTTGCCATTGAACTGCGATAAATGCTTGCACTTGCACACCGCCCTAACAACCCCTTTCCTAGTTTCTAGGGTGAGAGCTTGCCTGCCACCTGTTAAAACCTCGACAGATGTGAGCTTTCCGAGGACAAGCACTTTTTCATTGTTTTGCAAGTTCTCAATGTTAGAGAGAAACTTTGGCTCTTGTAGCTCGTTCAACATTAGCAATCCAAATACTCCAACAACTGCAAACGCCAAACTGAGCTTTCTTATCATCTCACAAATTTTTATAAACTTGCAGAGAGTTGTTTGTGGATGGAACTCGCCCGCATGACCTGGGCAATTGTCTTGCTAGGAGTAGTTGTCTACATATTTTATTTTTTATCCTTAGGCAGGGTTTTTTTCTCAAGCGAGCTTTTTGAGGAAAGCATGATTGGCAGAGCAATAAGCGGAAATGCTATAAGCATCGGGATTTTAACATCTGCGCAACCGAAGTTATCTCCAGTGCCTGCGCCAACAGACGAGCAAGCGAGCGGTGAAAGTTCTGGAGGCTCTGGTGGAATTCAGGTAACTCCTTCAAGCGGAGGGAGTGTAAGCGGAGACAGCACTGGTAGTGCTCAGCAAACAGCTCCGCAAACAGCGCCAGACAACCAGCAGCCAAGCGGAGAAAGTCCAGGAGGAGTTGAACAAGCAAACACTCAAGCTCAACAGACAGAGACATACAACGCAGGAGACGAGATGATATCTAACGCCACAAATGAAACAAATGTGACCAACGGAAGTGTTGAAATCAGTCAAGGAAGTTTGCCTAAGGGTGTTGTTGTAGTTGAGAAGGTCGTTAATGCGAAAGTGTCAGGGGGTGCGAACGCAGAGCAAGCGAGTGCGCAGTCTGAGGGAACGAGAGTGGTTGAGAGGAAGTGCGTTGATTCTGAGCCGTTTGAGGGTGTTGAACAGGGCAGGGAGTTGTTTGTGAGAGGCTCGGTTAGGGTTTACGAAGATGGGAAGATTGTAGAAAGCGGGCTTGATGAGTGCGATTTATCCAGCGGAAAACTCGTCGAGTGGTCGTGCACACCTGAAGCAAACCTTGCAAAGAAACTTGTGGATTGCTCGTTGCTTGGCAATTATGTCTGCTCGAACGGGGCATGCGTGGAGAGAGAAGAAACAGGCGATTGCGTTGACACAGACGGCGGAGACAACCCTGCGCAAAAAGGAAAGGTAGTTTTCGAAAACTCAATTTACGAGGACGCTTGCATTGGAAGGAAAACATTGATTGAGTACTATTGTTCTTCAAACAGAGCAAAAAGCAAGGTTGTGGAGTGCGGAGGAACGCCGGAAAAACTGACATGCATCCAAGGGAGATGCGTGGAACTGGAAAAAGAAAGCGCGCTCTTGCAAGAAAGAGCTACGCAAGGCGGTTTCTTGTCTAGGGTTAGGGATTTCTTCTCTTCGCTGTTTGGTTAAAATGGGTGAAGTTGTGAGGGCTTTTGTTTGCATCGACATTCCGGAAGAAGTGGCGAGAGTGGTTGAGCAAGTGCAAGGCAAACTTGCAGGTTACTTTAATGGCCGGATTGTGCCGCGAGAAAATTTGCACTTAACTCTGAAGTTTCTCGGAGAGATAAGCAAGGAGAAGGTCGAAAGTGTGAAGCGCGCATTAAATCAAGTCAGATTTCATAAACTCTCTCTAACCCTCGATGAAATCGGAACATTTTATTTTCGCTCTCAACCTAGAATAATCTGGTTTAAAATTGGCGGAGATGTTGTGGAAGTGCAAAAGCTTGTTGACCTTGCGTTGAGCGAGATGTTTGAGCTGGAGCGCAGGTTTATGTCGCACTTGACAATTGCGCGGGTGAAGAGCTGCGATAAACTGAAGCTCGCGCAAGCAATCCGAAAAATTTCCTTGCCAAAGTTGAAGTTTCAAGTAGGAGAGTTTAAGCTTAAGTCAAGTGTTTTGTCTCCAAATGGGGCAGTTTATTCAACTATTGCAAGCTATTCCCTTAACTCTGATTCTTAAACTTGCGGTGAAGCAATTCGATAAACCTGTCCGCTTTCTTTCCCAGCGCATCCCTCAGCTCGCTCTCGCTTGCATTGAAAACTCCTTTCAAGCTTTTGAACCTAGTCAGAAGTTCTTTCGCGGTTTTTGGCCCAATCTTCGGGAAGCCTTCCAAAATGTATTGGAGTTGCTCGTCGTCAGTTAGCGCGAGTTTCGACGCGCGCAGCGATTTCTCTGCATTTTCTTTCTTTTTTGCCAGAAGGAAAATGTATTTAGCGCTGTCTTGCTCATCAAGCGTGAACACAATTGGAATGCCATGCTCTAGAACAACAGAAAGCAAGAACCCTCTTAACGCGTTCTCGTGAATCCCTCCAACATACATTTCCTCTCCTACACCCTCGACGAGCAACAATTTTTTTGGGTATTGTTGAAGCTCAAGAAGTTGAGTTATCAAGCGTTTGTTTATTATTGAGTTTTTCAAATCAGAAATTGTTTTTCTTTCAATTGCGACATTTCCGACGATATAATCTCCGACTGCTAAATGCCGGAACTCAACTTGAGCTCCAAGTGCAGAAAGCTCAGCAGGCACAAGAGAATTCTTCTCTCTGTCATCTACCACTACTTTTGCCACGCGTTGCCTTTTCGGCTTGCCTTTTGAAAATATATTGAAGAATGTCATCAGCTAAACTCAAGCAAAGTTTTTGGAGTTTTCTGACTTTCCTTGAGCTCCTCTTTAATTTTCGTTATTGTGCGATACATTTTCCTTTCTCGCGCGCGTGCAGCGTAGTGGTGAGCAACATCGCGAGTGTTGGTCGTGACAAGTATGACGAGCGAGCCGGGCGAGAGGCGAGCAGTGCGCCCTTCGCGCTGAATTTTTCTTATTGCAGACGGGATTGGCTCGTAAAACACAACCAGATTTACCTCTGCAATATCCAAACCCTCTTCGCCAATTGAGGTTGAGACCAAGCAATTTATCTCTCCTTTGTTTAACTTATCAATTATCTCTTTTTGCTCTTTTTGGGTTAAGCCGCCATTGTTTCTTTTCGCTTGCCCGAAAAACTTTTCTGCTTTCAAGTAGGGCAGTTTCTTCAGCTCTTTCAATATTCGCAACGCGCTGTCTCTGTACTGAGTGAACACTATTGCCTTTGTGTTTTTATCGTCGGAAAAACGCTCATCTAAAATCTCCACGAGCTTGCTAACTTTTGGATGCTCTTTGCCCATTTCAATTAACTCATTAACTTTTCTGAGCGCAAGCTGGAACTCTGGAAATCTAGTTAGAGTTTGCACTGCTTTTGAGGTCTTCTTTTTTGCGTCGCTTGCCAAGTTTGACAGATAGTCATGCAAGCTCTTTAGAGTTTGGGTTTCAAGCAACTCAAGCGCATGGGAAATCTTGATTGCTTGCGCTGTGAGTGAGATTGCAGAAAGATATGATTTGTTTCCTTGCCTGATGCCGTTGATTAGTTTTGACTGCAACTCAAGCAGCGTGATTTTGTTAACTGGGCCGTAAATCAAGTTTCTTCTCTGAATCTCGTCGACGCGCGAGTCATAAATTTTTTTCAAAAGTTGTTTGATTTCCAGGAATTCTGGGGGGAATTCAACAACTACCTTCGTAAAGTCTCGATGTTGCAGGTATTTCTTTACTTCTGGCGACTCGCGAGTCCGGATTTCAATCTCTTCCACGCTCAAATGCTCGCAAATCTCTCTGACTTTTTCTGGCTCATGACCTGGAGAGGCTGTCAGTCCTAAAACGCGTTGGTTTTTTGCTTGCTCTTTGTATGCGCGGACGACTTTCGTGTAATCGTAGTTTTTCAAACACCTGTGCGCTTCGTCGATAACTAGCAGGGAGATGTTGGCGAGGTTGTAAAGTCCTTTGTCCAGGTCGTTCGCAACGCACTGAGGTGTGGAGAAGATTATTCTGCACTCGTTAAACAACCTTTGGCGCTCTTTCGGCTTAACCATTCCTGTAAACAAGCACATTTTCTCCTCGACAGCTAGGTTTTTCTTAAAACTGCTGAGGTGTTGTTCAACTAACGGCTTAGTTGGAGCGAGGAAGAGAACTTTTGAGTCCGGAAATTTTTCTAAACGTTCCACAGCCAGCATCAAAGCAATTAGCGTTTTTCCTAGCCCTGTTGGGAGCACTACGAGTGTGTTTTTTTGCTTCGCGGTATTGAAAATGCTTTGTTGGTATTCGCGCGGAGAGATTTTTATCTTCATTCTAAACAAGCGATGCAACCATGGCAAGGAAAAGCGCGATTATTGCCAGTGCGCTCCACAAGATTCTGTTGCCGAAAAAGATTTGCGTTCCGTCGAGTTTTGATATCGGAATAAGGTTCCAAAATGCGTAGTAAACCGACATTTTGAACAAGAGGGTGTCGTTTAGCATGTAAGCAAGAGCTGCAACTAGAAAGCAAGTAACAATTCCCGAGGCTCCAATGAGAGCGTTGTGCCATTCTGTCATTTTTGTAAAGCTGTAGTAACCAAAACGGCGAGAAGCTCGGTACTTTAACGGGCGAGTTTCGTATGTGAGCAATGGAACGACAAATGCTTTTCCTAGAGAGATGAGCGTGAAAATGAATGGGACTATCAGGCCAAGAGGCATTGGGCTAGTGAAGCGTTGCTTGGGTTGGAAGCCAAACCTCTCTAAATGCCAAATCCTATGCTCAACAGATGCATCATAGAAATACGCGACGAGTTTTCTAACAAAAGCGAAAACGAGCACGAGAAAGAATGAGAAAAGCATTGCCCTTGACAATGCGCTGTAATTTCCAGAGTAAACGAACTGCGTGCCGAACACAACGAACAAGACTATAACTGCAACAATAAGATGAGCAATCTCAGTGCGGTTTATTTCGTCCATAAATCTAGTTTGCGTGAGAATTATATAAACTTTTGCTGTCTCAAACCAAACTAAGTTGAGATG
>RFLC01000003.1 GCA_003694055.1 Candidatus Pacearchaeota archaeon
ACTTCTAATCAGGATTTTTTTGCGCATCAATGCTCAGAACTTGGATTAACTGAAAGTGCAGAAGTTAGATGTGCGCAAAGCTAGAAGGTTGAGAGGGCAGAGATAGGAGTGGCGCGCGCTGCGTCGCGCGCAAGCATTGGAATGCGTTCCTTTTTGAAACGCGCGCGTTTGTGTATATACGTTTGTATATATAATCTTTCAACTCCCTGCTAGCACATTAACTTGCAAAACTCAAACGCGTGATTAGTTTTGCCTGACGCCAAGAAACTTGCAACCAACGAATTTAAAAACCTTAAACCACAAAGTCAGAAATGTCTGCTGAAAACGCGCTTTATGTCGTTTTAGTTGTTTTCCACACTCTTTGCGCAGCTGTTGCTGTTGGCGCAGTTAGCGTTACTGATTACGTTCACCTTGTAGGCTTGCGAAAACGCTCGCTTGACAAACGGCTCCTTATCGTTTACCCCCATTTGTCTAGGGTTATACTCTACTCACTCCTAGGAATTATTTTTAGCGGTTTGCTGATTGTTAAGCTGAACTCTGCAATACTTAAAAGCGCGCTTTTTCAACTTAAGTTGTTCTTGTTTGCAATAGTGCTTGTCAATGGAGCTGTACTGCAAATGAAAGTCTTCCCAGAGGTGAAGAAGCACACAGCGCGCGAGCAAAAATTCCCTCAGCGGTTAGTCTTGCTGAGCTCCCTAACAGGTTCTATTTCGTTGGTGACTTGGTACGCAATATTCATTCTTTCACTCACAAAAAACCTTGGCTATTCTGCGCGCGCTTTCCTCCTTGCCTACGCTCTCGCGCTGCTCGTTTCATTCGCTGTTGCGTTCTACTTGGAAAGAAAGAGGGCGGAAGGGGAGAGTCGAACTCCCGTCTCACGGACCACAACCGTGCGTTCTAACCGTTAAACTACATCCGCCACTAGCTCATTGCACGCAGGGGTTAAAAATTTAGCGATGCCCCGCCCTAGTTTTCACACTCCATCGAAGCGCGCGCTTATCGCAGTGCTTTGCCAACGATGTCAAGCACGCAGGACACATCAACAAGATAAACTAACAGCGCATTTCCGGCTATTGCCAATCAAGTCCAACCATCAGAAATTATTTAAATTCTTAACACTGAGCTATCGCATGCTTTCACTAAAAGAAATTAGTGATGAAATGGAGTCGCTGGACAACTGGTCTCTTGAGAGCGGCACAGCAATCTCAAAGGTGTTTGAGTTTTCCAACTTCAAGGAAGCGATTGAGTTTGTTAACAAAGTGGCAGAAGTTGCAGAAGCGCACTCGCACCATCCTGACATTGTCATAACCTTCAATCGCGTGAGGCTCGCGCTAACAACCCACGACGAGCACGGACTCACAAAAAAAGACTTTGAAGTTGCTAGAGAGATAGATAGAATAAAATGATTTCAATAATGTCTTTGCTCAACTTCCTGATTCTCGCGCTTGCCTTTGTTTTCGGATTTGTCTTATCACGCGCTTGCGCAGAAGAGCTGAACGCAGGAAAGCCATGGTACGCTAGAATTGCAGTCGCTTCTTTAGTGTTTGCCTTGCTCCTCTTAGTTGCCCCGAGTTATGCTTCTAGATTTCCAACACTTTTAACATTGATTTTCATCAGTATAACAAACGCAGTCCTTTACTTTTTCGCACGCCACACGCAGCCATCTAAACGCTTCAAATAGCTAATAGACTCGCACTAAATGTTAGAGTTCTGAGTTATGCAATTCTGTTTGCTTCTCGCTCTCTCTGAGTTTGGATAAGACTTTTAAATCTGCTTGGGCTTGATTTTTTGCCAGGGTGGCGGAGTGGTCTAACGCGCCGGTCTTGAATGGGCTCGCATCGCAAGGTGCGGGCAATGCTTAGACCAAGCAAACCGGTTCCCGCAAGGGAGCAGAGGTTCGAATCCTCTCCCTGGCGCTTGCTTTTACTAATCTCTAGCCAAGGTCTTTTAATTCTTCAAAAGGATCCTCATCTCCGCAAACGTGTTGGGCTGCCCAGAGTTTTGCAATCTCTTCTGCACCCATGCGCTTTTCTTTTATCATCTTCTCCGCAAGTCCATCAAATGCAAACCAGCGCCAGCACTTGCAACAGCAAGGCCCCTCCTCAAAAATCTCAAACGCTTGCTTGTAAATCTCGTTTTCTTCTGCTGTTAGCTTTGCCCTCAACCCATAATCAACCAGCTCGTGCGCCTGTTTTGCAGGAACATTCCAAGGGTCTTTTGGTATCTCTTGTATGTTTGCATACCTAGCCAAATACGCGCGCTGTTTCACATACCTCTCCAAACGCATTTTTCCACAGCAACTTCCGGTAAGATTTTTATCATCGGAAATGTAAGAGAGCGCGCCGCAGCTGCCAGTTTTTTGTTTAGACACAAGAGAGCGATATTGCTGAGCAAACTCAATCTCTGGAAGGTAACTCATAGCAAGTTTCTCAGTTTCTAGCCCGCTGGTTGCAGATTGTTCATCCTGAATTCTCTCGTTGTTTAGATGGGCTGAAAAAATGACAACTAGAATTGCCATTGCAGACACAAATAAAAACACTAACCTAGCTCGCTTTACCTTTTTCCATGCTATCTTTTTCATTTTTTAACCATCCCGGAGAGCATTAGCAACCTCCAACCATTGCAGTTGCTTGTTGCGCGGGAACCGAGGCAGCATTGGAGAGAGAGTTTGTTAGGGCGGAGCTAGCAAGCGCATTACGCACATAAAAACTAGAAATTAACAGCGCTATTGCAAGCAAAAGAATTGCTGCCAACAAAACAATATTCCAGATGCGTTCGCTTTTGCGAAAGCTTTGATATTTTTGATTCATCCTTAACAACCTCCCACCATCGCGCTCGAGCCAGAGCTGCCTTGCGCTGACTGCGCAGAATTTTCTATTCCCCTGTATTTGTTGCTAGCTAGGTTGATGTAGTTTAGCTCTATTCCTTTTTCCTCTAAAATCTTTGCCTTTTTCTTCAATATGCCTGGGAAAAACAAAACCTTCCACTTCCCTAATTCTTCCAAAATCTGCTCATCACTCATCTCTTCTCCGTGATTGGCAAGCAAGTATTTAGCAAGTCCTCTCATCGCATAGCTGTGCGCACAACCACAAGCCCTGTCGCCTGCTTTTATTCGGTATCTCTCTGCCCGAGCTTCTGCGATTTGCCCTGCCCTCACTGCTGCATCAATCTGCTCATCGCGCTTTCTCTCGTCGTCCTCTGTAAAAATAAGCGCCTTCGCGCCGCAGCAGTACTCGCACGATATCTCGCTGGCTATTTTTATGTACCTTCCCATGAGCTCATCGTTTAGCTCCATTCCTTCGTATTGTCTCAGTTTCGCTATTGTGGCGTCTGCAAGT
>RFLC01000031.1 GCA_003694055.1 Candidatus Pacearchaeota archaeon
AAGCTCTCATTGAGGCGGGCGAAAGTTTTAGGAGAGAGTTTTTAGCGCTGATTGCTGATAGCTTGCGCGCGGCTAAACAAGCGCACTACTGCGGCCAAGCGCCAATTCGCGCGAGAGAATTGCGCTAAATGCGTGCTTTAGGTTGCTAGAATGGTTCTATGATAAGCGAAACATGCAACTCTCCAATAATTAAAATTGCTCTCAGGAAAAATTAAAAACACCTAAAAGTTAGGGAACTAATGCCGCGAGATAAAACAAAATTGCAATTCTACTCACTAAAGTTATCGCTGATTTTGTTAGCTGTTTTTCTAGCGCAACTTTTATCGCGCCAAATAACAGACGCAATTGTTCTCGACAGAAACTCGTTCGCTCAACCTTGGAGGTTTTTGACAGCAGTTTTTGCGCATGCTAATCTTCTCCACCTCGTGCTAAACCTTTTCGCGCTTCTACTTTTTGGCACGATTCTCGAGGGAACGATTGGAAGCAAGAGGTTTTTGATAGTGTTTATTTCTAGCGGAATTTTCGCTAACCTCGTAGCTGTGAACTTTTACCCGCGCTCGCTCGGCGCTAGCGGCGCAATCTTCGGGGTCATCGCCTCGCTCGCTGTGCTTCGACCGAATTTAGTTGTTTGGGCTTTCGGAGTGCCGATGCCATTGTTCCTTGCTGCAACGCTGTGGATTGCTGGCGACCTGCTCGGAGCTTACGGATACTTGATTGGCAACCCAATCAACAACACAGGCAATATCGCGCACCTCTCTGGAACAATTGTAGGTTTTGCTTATGCTTTTGCGGTAAAGAAAAAATTCCGAAGGCAAGCAAGGCGAAGAGCAAGGTTTGATATTCCAGAAGAGATTGCACGCGCGTGGGAAGAGAGGTATGTTGTTCAACGATAGGTTTGTGCTTGCTCCGCCTCGCGCGACCGGCAGAAAGGGCGCGCCCTCTCTTCGCGCGCGTTTTCGTCGCGCTGCCAAGCGACGCTAACAGCTCTTCCACACCAAGCGCGCGAGTTAAGAATTTTGCATACGCAAACCGAGCCGCAATTTCTTACTTCTCAGATTGGCGCTGCTTGAACCTCGCAATAAAATCTTCATGTTCTTCTGTGCCAATTGGTTTCGCAAGCTTCCAAATGTTGGCGTGTTTTGTTTTCTCCGTTTTAACCTTGCCAGCAAGTCTGCGATAGATGCGCTCGCCTAAAAACACTTCTCCGCTGGACAACTCAGCAATCCTCTTCAGCTTGGCGAGGGTGTTATCCACACTTATGAACTTGAACTTTCCTTGCTCTTTTGTCTCAACAATCAACTCTCCCAATTCAATGCCAACTCCAAAGTCAATTTTGTTTGCGTGTGTTTTGTTGTGCGCTTTCAGAAGTTCAGAGAGTTTTGAGGCTGCTCTTGCAAGAGTTTGGGAGTTGTCAGAGGCGCGAGTTATTGAGGGCGCGAACACTGCCACGTGATGCTGCCCTAGCTTGTAAAGCTTTGCGCCTTCATCCTTTACTCTCCTCAACGCGCTCTCCACAACTTCTTTCGTCGCGCTTTCTTTCAACGCGTTCTCATTCTTAATCCTAAGCACCATCAAGCCGCACTCTTCGCGTTTGCCCTCGCGAATTATGTCTTCGCTTGCGCTTGACTTTGTTTGTGCAGGTTCTTTAGCGCGCTTCCGAGAGAACGGCAGACCAGGCATTCGCCCGACGAACTTCCCTTTGAATACTCTCCCTAAAAAGAAGATTGAAACAACTCCGAGCACGAGAATGACTGCGCTCCAGAACAAAACTAGCCAGCTTCCAAAAGAGCTATCGCGCTTTTCGCGGACAGAAACTGCTTTGCCTGTCAGGAATGCTGTGCCAAGCTTCTCGCTCCGCCTCGCATCTGAGACGCTGACTTCGTAGTCGCCGTCAGGAGCTGCCAGCAGCAACTCAATTTCTTTTCCAACTCCCAAATTGTCTATGTTCACAACCTCCCTAAAGTTTCCAATCCTAATCTCGAGCGGGCCTGTGAATGGTACGTTCCCGACATTCCTCACGACAAGCGTGTTGTTCAAAAGCTCAAACTCAACCTTCTCGTACTCTTCAACAAAAAAGCTCTTCTTCACTTCTAAATCTTTGCCAAGCGAGAGAGAGATTTGCCAATTTCCGCTTGTGAAGTTAGAACCAATCTTGAACTCTTGAGGTGTTCCTGTGAGGACTGCTTTTTTTTCAACAACATTTCCTTCTGGGTCAGTGATTTTAAGCGATGCTTCTTCTCTCGTCGATTGCCCTGCTTGGTCATAAGCAAGAGCTTCGAACATCAGGGATTGGGTTGGCTTGACAGACAAGCTGTGAATTGCTATATCAATGCGCTTGACAACTTTCCCAACAGCAAAACCAGCGCTAGCGCTTCCGGAGTTCACCTTCTTGCCCTCTGCATTTTTCTCGTATGCATTCGCTCGCACGACGTATTTTCCGGGAGGGGCAGTTTCAGGAATAGTGAAGCTGAAGTTAAACTCTCCGTCCTTAACTTCGCGCGTTAGGTTCAGACCCATGCCTTCGATGCTGATTTCAACAAACCCGTCTAACTTTTCGCCGTTCTCCTTGACAGCTTCGCCGCTCACTGCCATTTTGTCATTTGGGTAAAAAGTCGCGCCGTGCAAGCTTAGGAAAACCGAAACCTCTCTTGTGATTCTGAACCGCTGGCTGTTAGCTTCCTGCCCGTCATAGCTTGCTCTCAAGTAGCAATCGCCTTCCTGTCCGACGATAAACTCGTCAATCCTTGTCTCGACCTCTATTTGTCGCTGCTCATCTTTGGCAAGCGTCAGGGGCGCGCGGTAAATCTCTCTTTCTTCCTCACCGCAAACCAGCGCCACGCTCAGAAAATCGCTGACCTCTCTTTCCCCGACCAAATTAAGCGTAAAGTTAAACTCATCTCCGAAATTGTACACGCTCTTCGGTTGGCTGAAAATCAACTCTCCAAATGCGTTAGGTGAGAACAAGACTAGAAGCAGCACGCTGACTAGCAACCATTCTAAACGCACTCGCCTTGTCATCACATTTAGATAGAAATCCTATATATAAATTTGATGCCTTGCTTCTCGTTAAGCAGGTGTCTGTGCTAGTGCAAGTTTTTCCGTAGAGAGAAATTTATTCCAAAGCTAAAAAGCGCTTAAGGATGTTTGGTATGCAAGTGGGACGGGAGGGAATCGAACCCCCGACACAGCGAGCTTCAGTCGCTTGCTCTCCCACTGAGCTACCGTCCCAGAAAAGATTTTGTTCTTTAAGTTTAAAAGCTTTGCTTGTGGGCGCGGCGCGAGAGAAAATTGCTTGTGCTAGCACATATGATAGCGCGCATAGCGCGCGGAAATTTGCGTTCGCGCGAGAATTATCATTGCACTGCCAACCGCGCTAGCAAGTTCTGCACGCCAAAAACGCAAGTTAAAATTGTATATACGCTCGTATATACGTAAATCTCGCTCTTGAAAGACGCGCGCGAGAAATGCGACCGCCTTTCTCAAATTTCCGCACCTCTCGCTTAACAGCATCACGCACGACGCGCG
>RFLC01000032.1 GCA_003694055.1 Candidatus Pacearchaeota archaeon
ACCTTGCAGCAAGCGAAACCGATGAGATGAGAAAGTGCAGCGTTGATTTGGTTAATGACAACCCTGCGCATTTGCTGGCTGAGCTCTCCCGTCTTCAGCGCGCGAACTCTCGCCAGAGCTCTCTGTTGGAATTCTCTTCATCTCGAGACACTAGTGCAAGAGCGAACGAACAGAAAGGCGGGCGGAAGGAAAGCTTGCCTAAGCAACCTTTTGCGTTTGCTATGAGTGCAGAGCATTTCCCAGAGATAAACGCTAGCATGAAAGCGTTGATGCGGGCTTATGAGTCAGCACCGAGCAATTACGAGGAGTTAGTGCTTGTGAGAGGTCTTGGGAAAAAGGGCTTGCGCGCGCTCGCGCTCCTTGCCAACTTAATCTACGGCGCAGAACTTTCCTGGCGCGATCCTGTGAAGTACTCGTTCACGCACGGCGGCAAAGACGGCTGGCCATTCCCCGTCGACAAAAAACTTATGGAACAAAACACTCGTTTGTTAAAGGAAGCGGTTGAGCAAGCTAGGATTGGAAAGAAGGACAAGCTCGCATGCCTTCGTCGTCTGGCTAAGCATGAGCAAAGACAGAGAAGTTTTGCGCTCGCCGAGGGAAATAAGTCCAACTAGTAAAAAGAAAGAAGGTGTGCGGCAGAGTGCTACTCAAAGTCTTCCTCGCTTTCCTCAAGTTCGTCGAAGGGCCATTCTGCTGTTAGCGCATCATCCTCTTGTTCTTCAAGGGCGTCGCTTGCTTCCTTCCTGCACTCCCAACAAAGCGAGTCGCGCAAAAAGCGCGCTATCTTGGTTCGGTCTGCTTGCACCTCGCTCAGTCCTCCTGATTGGAGGTCATACCAAAGGTCGTAAACCTTGCCGCATCTCCCACACCGCACTGGCAACACACAGGTTTCTCCTTTCATGCCCTATAAACACCCTCCAAACTTAAATACTCTTTCACACTCTAAAGATTTCTTTGCTATGCAACAGAATTTATATATCAAATACCTTGAAAGTTATAAAAGACAACTCCGCACTCGTGAACGCTATCTTTTTATACTCTGTCACTAGGCAGAGTGACCTCTAGCGGTTTTTATATTTGATTTAAATAGTCGCGGGAGATTGAGGCGCGCTCGCCAGCCGCTCGCGCGCCGCCATTCAAAAGACGCGCACTCTTTCGCCGTGCGAAGCCCGCAACATCAGACGCTGTTGGAAAGCGCGTGATGTTAAACGAGAAGTGCAGAATGGAAAAAGCGCCAGGGAGAGGATTCGAACCTCTGCTCCCTTGCGGGAACCTGCTCTCGAGGCAGGCGCGTTGGACCGCTCCGCCACCCTGGCAAATTTAATTGCAATGAAGAATTTTTAAATTTAGCTTTTCCCTGCCAATCTAACACACTCACCAATCTTTTCAATAATGATACACTATCAAAAATGAGAGTATTATTAAAATACAAAAGAGTTTTGTGTTTGGGATGGGGTCGAAACTCAACGGCCAAGATTGGGAGGTTTTCGAAAACTTGCAAAGAGTGATTGGAAACAAGTTAACGCCGAACAACGAGATTGAAGAAGCGCTAAGATATTTTAAGGAAGTCAGGAAGCACGAGGAAGCTTACAAGGTTGTCCGCGAGATAGCGCACATTGAAAAGCAACTAACTCAAGAAACAATCAATAAGTTTCAACCATTATTGCGCAAACTAAGGAAAGTTTTGTTTTTCGACGAGAGCACAAGTCTGAGCGGAGAGAGTTCTGAATAGAGCCAAACTACAAAACCTCGCCTTCTACCACAAAAAGCGAGCTTTTCGTTGCAAGATGGTTAACATACTTTGTAAATCCGGAAAAGTGCCTGCCATTGAGCAAAGCAAAACTATTCTTCTTCACAGGAAAGATTAAACTCTTTCCTTCGCTGTCAACATAACACTTGTATCCGCCGAACCTATCCTCCCAAGCTCGTCGAGGTTTGGCAAGAATTGGGAAATAAATAAAAAACTCTGCTTTCAAATTTTTCTTTTGCACTAGCGTGTAATCTCTGTGAGAGTAAAGTTTAAGTTTCAGGTTCATTTCCTTGAACTTAACAAAGCGCGCGATGAAATTTGCCAACTCTTCAAACTCAAATTCCTGCACAAAATCCTTATTCACTTTTCCTAGCGAGTAGGAAAACAAATCGGGCTGTTTCAACTTTTGCCAGCGCAGTTTTCTCGCAACGCGCAGAACGCTCTCATAATTTTGTTTCTCCAGAAAATTGTCCAGTCTTAAAAATCCGTAGTTTGAGAAGAACTCCGACATTGCTTGCAACTCCCTTGACTTAAGATAACTGCCGCGTATCAATTTAGCCAACCTCCAATAGCATACCTGGATTTTTTCCCGACATTTTCCTCGACTTCATGGAACGATTTCCTAGTGACTTTAAACACAAGCAAAGAGTTCCACGTTGGAGAGTATTTCTTGGCGGCGTCAGTGGGGCGCAAATTCTTGGAGTTGTAAACAACAAACCTTCCGCCGTCGCGGGCAAGCATTCCTTTAGTTAGATAGATTATGAACGCAAGTTTTCTAGATTCGACGTTATCATCATGGCAAAGCAAGTAGTCAGTTGGCTTGAACAAAGTCGCTGCAACGCGCAATTGTCCTTGCAACTTCGCACCAGTTAGCGCTTCAAAAATCGCGAACCCTTCTTCAGAGCGCAAAAATTCGTAGAACTCTCTTAGCTCACCACTTTTCAATGCGCTAAAGTCATCACTTTGATAAAACGAGAACAAATCTGTTTCTTTTCTTTCAAATCTCAAGCCCTTAACTTCTTTCGCTAATTCCCTTGCTACTCTCTCGTCGAGAAAATTGCGCGCGTGCAAATGCGGGTAGGGCTTTGCAAGTTCAAATCTCCTCCTTAACGACGGAATTCGCTGGAGAAAACTCCTAGAGATGAACCTTTCCGCTAACGAAAGACTTTTGCGCATCATCGGTTAAAGTCCTGCCTGCTATTCAGAAATTTTTCATACTCTTCCGCAACTTTCGCTTTGGTTTCCTCTAGAGACATATCTGTTGTGTTAATGTAAGCTACTCTTGTGCCTGCGCTTTCAAACAGCTCTCTCATCTGCTGACTTTTGTATCTTGCAATAAGCGCCTGCTGGAACGACCACCTTTCAAATGCGGAGTTATCTGACTTAGAAGTGAGTTCGCGCGACTCAAGCCTTTTTCTAAACTCCTCTTGGTCTTCAATTGTCATGATGATAAGCAAATCCGGGCGGTACTCTCCAAGTTGCAAGCGTGTCCCATCTTTCGCAAGTATCTTCTCCAATAGCTCCCGCTCATCCTTGCCAGCACGCACTCCAGCCTCGACTTGATACGCGAGGGTAGATGCAACACACCTGCTTTGAATTACATTTAGCCCTCTCAGAAGAGCAGGGATTACTACTTCCCTCATTTGCACAGATCTGTCCACAGAGACAGCATCTATTTGTTCCTCAACAGTATAAATCCCTAGTTTTGCATTCTCTCGCGAGGTTATCCGTTCTCTAAAGTCCTGGCCTGTGCCTGTGTAACTAGGTTCAGCTGTCACAATTGTGTGCCACAGCCAGTGGGGCGGGTTGTAAAAATCTTTAACTTGTGGTCTGCCTTTTGCATACGCGCGCGCAAAGCCAATAGTGTCAAAGACCGCTTTGCCCAACTTTTGCTCGCGTTCGATTAACGCCCGCACACCGCCCTCACCCTTGCCTGCAACATCAAGCCCATCGACAACAACGAAAAGCCCTCTTTTTGACGTCATCTCACACTAACTCTCAAGTTTTTATAAAAATCTTTAGGTTGTTCAAAATATATTTTGCGCATTCCCCTCACTTCGGAATTACTAGCTTAGCGCTCTGCCCTGCTACTTGCTTCATTAGCTCGGCTAGGATGGGTGTTCTCAAAATCATACAACAAAATGCAAAAATTCTTTTAAAGCTCTGTTGCATCGCTAGAAAATGGGCAAATTGAGGGTTGTTGATGATGTTCTAAATGACAAGAAGCTGTGCATATCTGCAGCAATTGTCGTCGGAATTTTCATATTTTACTTTTCCTCGCTTCCTGGAACTGATGTGCCAAAAACAAAAATTCCGTTGTTGTCAGTAGCTTACCATCTCATCGCTTTCCTTTTGTTCACTTCTTTCATACTTTTATCTTTGACCAATCCCTCACTGAATCGCGAGCTAATCGCATTTGGACTGGTGTTTGCTTTGTTTTACGCGTTAACTGACGAAATTCACCAAATCTTTGTGCCGTTTCGGGACGCTTCACTCTTTGATTTATTTGTTGACAGCGTCGGCATTTTGATTGCGTTCTCGCTTGTTTTTTGGCTGAGAGAAACTAGGAGAGCTGACAAGCCTTGAAAGTTCGTTGCAGAAATTACAACAACCTGCGCACTCGCGTTCGCTTGCCGCTCGCGCGCTCTAGCAAAACCCAAGTTTCCTGCCCAGCCATCTTTGCGCTGATGAAAAATGCGAGCGCATACCGACGCTAAATTTGCGTATATACATCTGTATATACAACCCTGTCCATAGAAATTTGCTGCGAGAGTTTGGTGAATTGCCAATGACAAACCCGATAAAATCTCCCATCTGCCGACAGGAGGAGCAACGCGCATCCGCTCCACGACACCCGCTCAGTGCAAGATTTGCCAGAAGCTAGCAAAACAAAAATGCGAAAACCTTTCAGAACCACTCAAGAGAGGAAAGCACTTTTTTTATAGAGAGTTTCTTGACAGCAATTGCGCTATCAGACGCGCCGCAGTAAAGCAGAACGCTCTCTTTGTCAGCTCCCACCAGCGCGCCGGTCGGAAACACCACATTATTTACTGTCCCTTTTTTCTCGTAAGGAGCAGTTGGTTCTAAGAGCGGCTTGTTTGCAGGGGTGCGCGCTAGAACTTTTCGCGGATTGCGCAAGTCCAACACAAAAGCCCCTGCGCTGTATACTTTGCCCTTAGCATTTGCTCGCACGCCGTGATAAAATACCAACCATCCTTTTGGTGTTTGTATCGGCGGAGTTCCTGCTCCGATTCTCTCGCTGTCCCACTTACCCTTCCGCGGCAGCAAGACAGGAGTTTCTTTACCCCAATAAACAAGATCGCGCGAGAATGATATCCAAATGCTAGGCCTGCGGAACGCGATTGATGACTCTGGCCGATTAAGCGCAACAAACTCTCCCTTAACCTTGCGCGGAAAAAGCACAACATCTTTGTTTTGCTCTTGAAAAATCAAGCCATGCCTCTTCCAAATTTTCAAATCGCTCGAGGAAGCAAGGTAGGTTGAGATTCCTTTTCTTTCCGACACGCCCACATATGTCATGTAAAATCTTCCGTCGATTTTTGTGATGCGCGGATCTTCAACTCCGTACTCCTCCTCATCTGCGCTCCCGACGAAAAACGGCTTTTGCCAGACCTTTAAAACTTTCATGCCATCGCTTGAGAGCTCAACCAAACGAAAATGCGAGATGTCGCGCAGTCTGCAAACCCCTTCCTTCAAATAGATTAAACCATTTATTGTTTTCACGACCTCTTTCTCTGGAACGATGTGCTTCTTAACTTTGTAGCTTTTTGTCGAGACTATTATCGGGCAACTGGTGCCGCCATTGTTAGCGAACGCTTCAGCGACGCGAACGACCAGAAAGACCTTGCCCTTGTGCTTCGCCACAGCAGGATTGAAAACCCCGGTTATCTTCAAATCTCTGAACGTCGGCTCAAAGTCAGATGCTTGCAAGAGCAATTTTGAAACACACCTCATGACAACCTCTCGCTCTCTTGCGTTTTAAAATTTACTATTGCCATTTCTTCTTCTCTGCAACTATAAACTCGCCATCCACTTTAGGAGCGTTGGCAAAAAACAGCTTCCTGAACTCAGGGTCTGCCTCATTTCCTTCGCCCTCCTCTCTCACACCCTCAATCTCGCTCGCCATCTCTTCTCCACTAGCTCCCTTCCACGAATCAACACTCACTTGCTTAAGCGCTGCACCAAACTTTTCCAGCAGCTTTTTCGCTTCTGCTTCAACTCTTGACCTGTCCATTTTACCTATGCGCGGCAGTTGACTTGCCTCGAAAGATTAAGAAGGTTCATGCGCGCGAGAGTTGAACTCAATCAAAAGTTTGTTCTTGAGAATTGTGAAGCGCTTTAGGGGTAGGTTGATTGGCACGCTGTTAACATAAACCTTTTTCTTTCCGATTGCCTTTATCTCATACCCTGACTCAAGTTTTGAAACAAAAACGTCGTCGAGAGAGTCAACTCCAGGGGTGAGCATCTCGTAAAAAAGTTTATCGCCGACGCGTTTGACTTTTGTCTTTGCCTTTGCTTTCGGAAGCTCAGTGAGTTTGCGTATCCTCTCGCTGTCAATTGGTTTATTGACGAGTTTTAACTTTTG
>RFLC01000033.1 GCA_003694055.1 Candidatus Pacearchaeota archaeon
AGTGGAGGGAATCGAACCCTCGTAGCTGCCTTGGCAAGGCAGTGCACTACCACTGTGCTACACTCGCTTGCAGACTCTATTTTTTTTATTTTAAGCAGCTTAATAGTTTAGAAGACAGTTCTCTTTTTGTCAATCAAAGCTGGCCTTAATTTTTGCGGCGGGAGGGACTTGAACCCCCACTCTTTTCAGAACAGGATTCTAAGTCCTGCGCGTCTGCCAATTCCGCCACCGCCGCATGATGTACTAGCCTTTCCCCATTCTCTTGACGCTCTCGCATAACGCCTGTTCTTGTTAATAAGCCAGGCTGCAAAAAATAAAGACTGGTGCGCCGCGTAGGAGTCGAACCTACGACCCACTGATTAAGAGTCAGTTGCTCTACCAAACTGAGCTAGCGGCGCATGTTTTTACTTTTTTGTATTTTGACCAAAGCCGAAATGCCTCGCCTTCTTGGGCCTCAACATCCAAGCATTGGCAAAGGGCATTTTACTCCATCCTCCTACGCTTGACAAGACTAGAGAGTCATCTTACTTGGTTAAAGGGGTCTAACGCGAATAGGCACTCCCAAGTGAACGCGTCATTTTTTGATAAAGTTCTTCATGAGCGCTTGCAAAAAATATCTCTTTTGGAAACTGTTGAACCTTTTCTGCCACAAGGCGAATGCGTGCGTCAGTCAGAGGATGGGATTGTGAATAATCATAAAGATATGGCTTGAGAGGAGGAGAGATTTGTTGCATGGTATAGAGCAAATGCAGATAACTCTGCGGATTGTACCCTGCATTTGCCACCATTGCGAGTGCATCTTGATCCACAAGTTGTGTCTTCTTCTGGGGAGTCAATTCTTGGGCCTTAAGAGCAACTTGGAGTGTGAGAAGCCCTATCGCCGTCAAAGCCCCAATTTCTCCAAAAGCCGACCCTACCATCATGCCGGCCTGTGTCAGATGTTCAAGAATCTTCTTTACGCGCGAAAGCTGAGGATAAGGGTATTGAAGGCTTGCCATCTCATACGCCAAAATGCAGGCAAGCTCAGCTTCGGACTGAAGAAATCGAAGCATCCCTGTGGTGATGTACACAAACCCAC
>RFLC01000034.1 GCA_003694055.1 Candidatus Pacearchaeota archaeon
ATATAAGCTATCCCAGCGCGCTCTTTCTTCTTCGCTACCTTCTCCTGCTTCTGCTCTTCTCTCTCGCTAACCTCTGCTGTTTGCTGCACTGCTTCACTCATCTTTCACCTCCTCCTCGCTCTTCTCGCTGCTTTCTGCCGAACCTTCTGCTTGCTCAGGTTTTGTTTCAGCTTCAGCGTTTTTAGAACCTTGCTCATTGCCTTCGCTGCTCGCGCTCTGCTCTTCAGCTTGATTCTCCTGACCCTCTTCGCCTTGCGATGCCTGCGCACCCTCTGGCGCTCGCTTTTCTTTGACCTTCACCTCAATCGTCGGCTCTTCATCAACGCGCACAATGTAACTTGGCGACGAAACAACAACTCCGTTGAGCAAGATTTTCTTGTGCACCACCATCTGCCGCGCGTGCCGGGGCGTGTTTGCAAGCCCTTTCCTAAACACAAGCGTCTGAATCCTGCGCTCAAGCAAATCGCTCACCTGCAAGTTCAGCACATCAGCAATCGAATCCACATTCAAGCCAATGCTCTTAAGCTTATCAAAAAACATTTGCTGCTCCTCAATCGGCTGCTTCGCAAGTTCCATCGCGCGCCGCCTAAAATAATTAACTCTCGCGAGCGCCTTCCAAATCTCGCGCTTGTTCTTCAACCCATACTTCTTCTGCAACTCGCTCTCCTCGATAATTCGCGTCTTCTCATACAACTTCCTCGGCCTAGAGTACTTGTTCTTCAACCTCTTCATTTGCCTTTGTTCTTCTTCCTAATTTTAGCTAGCTGGCTCTTTTGCCTGAAGTGCGCTTTTGTACGCTGTCCGCGCACAGGCTGCCCAAGAATGTGCCTCAAACCGCGATAACTTCTGATGCGCTTCAACCTTCTCAAATCAAAATCGCGCTTCAAGTCAAGCTCTGTCCCGATATAATGCTTCGATTCCCCTGTCTCTGGGTCGCGACGGCGATTCATCAAGTACTCCGGAATGTCAAGATTAGCAAGAGTTTGCTCAATTTTCTTTATCTCTTCCTGCGAAAGCGAGCCAACTTTCCTATTTAGGTCAAGGCCCAACTTCAAGCAAAGCGCTTTTGAGATTGTCCATGAGACTCCTTTGATTCGCGTCAGCCCGACGTAAACTGACTTCGAACCAGGAATGTCTTTGTTCGCAATCCTAACTAGCGCTTCTTCCTTTTCCTGCGAAACAATTCCTTTAGCCATCTTACAAGAGCATAACAATTTTCACCCTTTATAAATTTGCCGTTGCGCATTTCGCGCTGCGCGCGCTCTCCGCAGATGGAAAAATAAGCAGGATAAAAGTTGACGAAACAAAGCAGGGCAAGTCAATTTATTCTAAGCGTGTTTTTTAAATGAGAAATCGTAGTGACGCCCAATCTGCAGTGAACTA
>RFLC01000035.1 GCA_003694055.1 Candidatus Pacearchaeota archaeon
AGTTTGACACTGCCAGCGTCTAGCGCATGTCCTCAAACATTTCGCGGATGCTCAACTGCTAGCGCGGCACAAGGTCAGAAGATGAGCCCACGAGGAATCGAACCTCGACCACGGGGTCCGAAGCCCCGTATTCTATCCATTAAACTATGGGCCCAATTTTAAGTCCGTGCGAGCGCTAATAAATCTTGCGCTTGCTCCCGGTTTGAGCAACTTGATGTGGCGAATGGTAGCGCGCCTTCGGCGCGCTCAATGCGTATATACAAATGTATATACAAAAATAAAAACTAACAAAAAGCAAAACAACTACGCAAAAGTTGAAGCTGAAGCTAGACAGGCCTGCGACCCCATATTTCTAGCAATGCTTTCAAGTCTTCTTTGAACGTAATTGCTCGCTCTTTAACCTCGCTCTCTGACTCATCAATCCTTGCAGGAATTATGTACTTGTCATACAAGTCCCGCAAAAAGCGGTAAAACGGCGACTCATCCCATTTGCTCTCTGGATCGCGCACCAGCACTCCTTTTATCTCAATAGAAATCTCGCCCTTTTGCATGCGCTTCCTTTCTCCGTCAATCTCAACCTCCACTTCAGTCATGTCGCTAACTTCTATTTTTAGCGTGTAATCAGCCCGAAAATAATCAGAAATCTTTTTCGTTATCTCCCACTCAATGCTTGTGTCGCGCTTGTTGCCCTCGACTTTCTCGTTATATTTTTTCTCCACAACCCCATAACCCTTGTCCGCGAACCACGAATGAGAGAAGGAGTAAAGGGTTGCAAAGTCGAAAAGACCTTTGTATTGAAGTTTTTCTTTGACAACTTCCTTTTTGTCTGCCATGCAATGGTTAATTGCCACAACTTTATAAAACTAACCTAGCTGCTGAACTCTGTGTTATCTGATTAATATTTCCTAACGCTGTTGAATTTCGTTTTTTCATTTTAAGTAAAATAAATTCCTTTCTATCAAAGCCCTTAATTGTGAAGCGCAAACATTATATTTTCCATATACTTGCCTTACCATTGCTTCTTTCTCCTTTGTTATCTGTCTTACAGGTCTTCCAGCACTCTTTCCAAGTTCAGGAATCTTTCTAGTTTCCCGATACTCCTTGTAGATTTGATCAATTCTTCTGACGGTAATTCCTACCTTTTTATTTACTTGATATGATGCCCAACCCCTATTTTTCAGGTCAATTAATTCAATCAACTTTTTTCTTGTTAATTTCATGCGCGGATTTTTATCAGCGTTAAGAACTAATTTTCGGATAACACACTAGCTGCTGAACTCCAACACGCCCTCAGCAAACCTCAAATTTAAAAGAAGTTTCGTAATGAGCACTTGGCTTAAGATTAATGCGTTATTTTAACACGATTGGCGCGGCTTCAAAACTGCATTTGTTGTAAAGAAATCTCGCACCGGCTAGCATCAAAGCAAGCCCTAGGACAAGCAGCTGCGCGCAGACCTTCGCTCGAGCAAACCAAGCAAGTGGCGATCGCTCACTGCTCAAAACCTTGACGAAAGAAATCTCAACGAAAGGTTATGAGCTAACATCCCTCATGATTTTCTCAGCAATGCTAAACATTTTTCCCTCTTCAGCCTTCTTGCAAATCACCTGCATTCCAATTGGCAAAGAATCATGTTCAGCAACTGGGATTGAGATTGCGCAACACTCTGCAAGATTGACTGGGTTTGTCAGTGCGTCGCTCGCGTAAATCTCCTCCGGCGACATCTTCTTTCCCTCGCCGACTTTCCACGGCAACCGCGGAACAGTTGGAATGAAAATGCAGTCAACCTTGTCAAGAGCTCCCTCGAACTCTCGCTTTAGAACTTCTTTCACTTTTTTAGCTCTCTCGTAATACTCACCCTCAAACTCAGCTTGCGTTATTGTGCTCCCTCCGACAATTCTTCTCAGAACCTCATCCCCGCACACATCCTCGATTTTCTTCCCATACCTACGGCCGTCAAAGCGCCTCGTGGAAGAGAAAAACTCTGAGTAAGTTAAAACATAATATGCCTGCAACGCAAGCCCGATGTTCCTTATCCCAACCTTCTCCAAAACATAATTTTTCTCTTCCAACCTCTTCAAGAGTTTTTCATAAGCGCGCGCAACCTCTGGAGACAAACCATCAATGCTCATCCACCCGACTTTCAAACGCTTTGGCAAATTCTTCAAGTTTAGTTTTATCTCGTTTGA
>RFLC01000036.1 GCA_003694055.1 Candidatus Pacearchaeota archaeon
ATTTAAAATCTTTCTATTTCCAGAGCGCAACCTTTTGTCCTGAAACATAATTTGGAAAGTAAATCTTGACAGCCATCTCACTAAGGCAAGGATTTCTTGCGCGCTACTTAGCAAAGAGCATTGCAACGGACAACTAACTTTTTAAACCTCTCTATCCAACTAAAATAATGCAAGAAATCTTTGGCATTGGGCTAGGTGTTGCCGTCGTGCTGCTATTGCGCTTGATTGTGCCGTTGAGCATCTTTCGCTGGCCGTTTTGGGGCACAATTGTCAGCGCCATCGTTGACGCGCTTGACGTGGTGCTAGTTGACTTCATCGGAATGGGCAGTTTCGCGCACTACCACAACCTAGACAAAATTCTTGACCTCTATTACCTAAGCTTCGCATTCATCGTCTCACTGAGATGGGAAGCCCTAGCGCGCAACACATCAATAGTTTTGTACATTTACCGCTTAATCGGCTCGCTCTTGTTCGAAATAACTGGCGCAAGGATTTTGCTCTTCATCTTCCCAAACATGTTTGAAATGTTCTTCTGGTTCGAAGCATGGAGGCAACGCTACAAACCGAAATGGAAGCTAACCAAAAAGCGCCTTGCAATAACTTTGCTCATAATGCTAATCCCGAAAATGATTCAAGAGTACATCCTGCATTTTCTCGAACTAAAACCATGGGCAGACTACCTCTCAAAATTCGTTCTGCCAAAAAACGCGTGATTGATTGGAAAAGTTCAAGGGGTTTAGAAAGCTTGCCTAAATGTGACAAACTTGAAGCGCACTTAACCGGAATTCGCTTAAAATTGTCAGACCAATGGAAAGCTTGTAGCGCTTGCGATGTCAATTTCTAAAGGTGCGGTTTGCAAGTTCGGACGCGCGTAAAGCTGAACTTAAGCCCACTTCGCGCAGAAGTGCACAACTCAAGACGTTGAATTCCACGCTGCTGCTCCGCGCGCGACAAGAGCTCGCGCGCTCCCTGAATTCCATGTGCTGACCTTTCTGCTTCATCACTTTAAGCGCTGGCTCAGGACTATCGTAGCAAGGATGCGAAAACCCAAAAAAGCTTGCGACTCTGCAAAATGAAATGTTGTTGTGTATATACATGCGTATATACCACCTAACGCTTGACTCTCTCCACCAGCTGCAACCGCTAGCGAAAGCAGCAAACCAAGCAAAGCCGCGCAAAGCACTTATGCCGAACAAACTTTCACAGCACTCTAAATCATTTCCCTCGGCACTCTCTCAAACAAACAACTTTATCGCGCTCTTTTCCGACGGAGATTGCGACAATAGGCGTGCGAACAAAATCCGAGAGTTCTTTCACCGCAAGCTTCAAAGAATCTGGGAGCTCCTGTTCGCCATTCCCAAGCAAATCAATCCTCTCAAAACCCTCGTAAGTTTTGTAAATTGGCCTCGCGCTTTCAAGAAATCTGGGAGAAGGGTCAAACCTCTGGATCGCTCTTTCCGTCGGAGTAGCATAAGCATACCCGACCCTGAACTCGCGCGCAAAAGCCAGCACATCTGTCTTTGTCAAAACTATCGCGTCAGGAGAGTTCAGCATCGCAGCGTAGCGCACTGCCAAAGCATCAGTCCAACCCACTCGGCGAGGTCTGCCTGTGGTTGCGCCGTACTCTGAACCCGCAAGCCGAATCCCGACACCCTGCTCAAACTCATCCTCAGAGTTTTTCAACTCGTTTATGCGCTCATGAAACCTGTCGTAAATTACCTGCCCTCTTGGTCCTCGCTCAAACTCAACTCCAAACTCCCTCAACTCTCGTTCGCAGTTGTTCTCCGGGTTTGCGCACCATTCGCGCGAGCGCGCGCCGCCCAACTCAGTCGGCATCGGCCCACCCCCAACTCGAGTTTGATACGGAAATTTCACAACTCCCAACACAAAATCGATTGCGCGCGCCGGCAATCCAACGCCAGAAGCAGCGCCATTTACCGACGGAGAGGATGAGGTAACATACGGATAAGTTCCAAACTCAACATCAAGAAGCAAGCCCTGCGCGCCCTCTATCAAAACCTTCTTCCCCCTCCTCAAAAACTCATGAACTTTCTCAATTGTCTCAGCAGCATACCTAGCCAACACCTCTCGCGAGCGCTCGGTTTTTTCAACAATATCAAAAGCAATTTCCCTTGCCTTTCTCTCTCCAACATCGCCGTAAACATCTGGGTAAAACCTAACTGCCTTGGCGACGCGCGCGTAAAGCGCATCCCTGTCCAAGAAGTCCTCCACCCTTACGCCTCTCCTCGCAACCTTGTCAGCGTAGCACGGCCCGATTCCCCTGCCTGTTGAGCCAATCCCCTTGTTTTTTTGCGAAGCGTTGTGCGCTCTGTCCCGCGCAATGTGATAAGGCATGATTACATTTGCCTTCGTGCTTACGAAAAGGTTGTCTGTTGAATAACCTGCATTGCGAAGCGCGTTAATCTCGTCGACAAAATCATCTGGCGAGATAACGCAGCCGTTGCCAATTATGCTCACTTTCCCCTCGCTGTCGTGCACTATGCTGCACGGCACTGAGTGCAAAACAATCTCGTTTCCATTGTGAACAATTGTGTGACCTGCGTTATTGCCTCCAGTCGCGCGCGCCACCACATCAAACCGCTCAGAAAGCATCTCAGTCAGCTTGCCCTTGCCAGTATCGCCGAACTGCAAATCAATCACTGCAGCAACCTTACCTTGCCCAACTAAATCAGCCAACGTCACCCGCAATTCCCACCTCTAAACTTTAAAAACTTTATTGAGCTATTGCGCAAATGCAATTCAAACTAAAAAAAGGAAGAACAACGCTTGCGGTTAAAGTCAAGCAGGCAGATGGCTTTGCCCGCTACATAGGTTTGATGTTTAAAAAACGCTCCTCAAACGCCTTGCTCTTCAAATTCCAAAAAGGCAGAGCGGCAATCCACTCGCTATTTGTTTTCTTCCCGTTTGTCGCAGTTTGGCTCGACGATAAAAACAATGTGAAGAAAGTTGAGGTTGTAAAGCCATTCAGACTTTGCGTGCGTGGGCCGCGAGAGGCGTGCGCGCTGATTGAGATACCGCTATCCAAACGCCACGAAAAAATTTTGCGCAAACTTGGAGTGCTTTTTTAAACACTTTAAGAGAGGATTTTAACTTGCGTAGTTTTCCCTTGCCTTTTTAGTTGCGCGATAATCACATTTCTCGCTAGCCCAATTCATCCCCGAACTCGCAAAGCGTGCAAAGTTTATTGCGCAGAAATCTCTGCTCAAGGTTTCAACAGCACAACAGGGCTAGATGTTTCCTTTTCCAAGTTAACCACAACCTTGCCATCAACAATCTGCTTGCAAAAGAAACCAGCAGGAACAGCAAGGTGCTTAATTTGATAGTGCGCAAGCGAGCGCCCGCACGCAGCTGTCGGCGGATAAACGAAAACATTCGACTCTGCCGCCTCAACTCCAAACACTTCTGCAATCTTCTCATACCTCTCGCGCTCGTCGTCAACCAACCCCGCAGGAACATTGTTAGGATCAACTTTCCCAAAGCAAAGGTGCGTCAAGCTAGTTGAACGAATCCCGCTCGCAGGCAAGTCAAGGCCAACTTCCTCTCTCACCAATCCGCTCCTCCACGCGTCATCAACTTCTGACTGCAGTCTGTCGTAAAGCAAACCAGTTTGCGCGCACTTGTTCACGCTGAGAAAAGTTTTAATCGCATAAATCGCAACTGCAACTAGGAAAATTATTATGAGTATCGAGAAAATCATTCCGAAAGAAATTCCGACGCTGGATTGAGCCCGTTTATCGCGCATCCAATTACAACGAAAGCGCATTTAATAATCTTTCTCCCAGAAAAGCGCGAGATGAGCAAATTGCAACCCTTATCGCAAACCTGATAAAAAACAACTCAAAACTTCTTTTTGCGCGTGCGCTGCGCCCCGCCACGCTTGTAAACCTTGTAAAGCCTCTTTGCTTTTTTATCCCTCTTTGTTTTGCGCCTCAACTTCGGATCCTCTCGAACCATCCTAGCCTTGCTTGGAATTATCGTTGCCAGCTTCGCACTTCACCTGCGCGCAATCAACTTTCTCACAGCTGAGACCCAAAAGTGGATCAGTGCACTTAATTTTCCTCTTGTCCTCCAGCTCGTTCTCCTTGCAGCAATAGAAAAACCTGTCTTGGTTTTGGCAGGCAAGGTTGCATGCTTGGATTATCGCCGAGCTAACGCTGCTTTCCTCAAGCGGCTTGGTCGTTTTCTTGAACCTGTCAAACCCTCCGCTGACAAAAATAATAATCGCAATAAGCAAGATAACGCCTAACAAAATTATCACAAGCGTTGATATAGCAAGCTCAAACCCTCTTTTTTCCATTTAATCCCAATGTAACGCGAGTTTTTAATTTTTACTGATTTGCGCTTCGCACAGTCAAGCCAACAAGTTTTGAATAATCACAAAATTATTAAACCAAATCTGCAAAGCAATAGCATGAATCGCGAACAAGCTTTTGAGTTGCTTCACGAATGGGTGAAGAGTGATAGTTTGCGGACGCATTGCAAGTCAGTTGCATATGCAATGGAAGAGTACGCGCGCGAGTTTTCTCTCGACGATAACGAGGTTGAAAAGTGGTTCGTGTGCGGCTTGCTTCACGACTTTGACTGGGAAAAATTCCCAAATATCGACGAGCATCCCCGGAAAGGTTGCGAGTTTTTGAAGGAGCGCGGTTGCGATGACGAGATAATTGAAGCAATCCTCGGGCACAACGAGCGCACAGGGGTTGAGAGAAAGACGAAGATGGCGAAGGCGTTGTTTGCAGTAGACGAGTTGTGCGGCTTGGTTGTTGCGCTTGCAAAGGTTCGCCCAGGAGCATTCGAAGGCATGACACCGAAGTCGGTGAGGAAAGCAATGAAAAAGAAGGACTTTGCGAGAAATGTGAACAGAGAGGACATCAAAAGAGGAATTGAAGAGCTAGGAGTTGATGAGAACGCTCATTTCGAGATTGTCATAAGAGCATTGCAACGAATGGAAAATGATAGAAGTTAGCGTTCCTGTTAGGATTGACATCTCTCCCGGATGGACAGATGCCGAGCCGTTTTGCTCCTCTTTCGGCGGCGCAGTGTTGAACGCAGCTATCTCGCTGCGCGCGAAAGTCGTGCTCGCGGGAAACAAGCTCATAAGCTCGCTTGAGAAAATCCCTTCCGAGTCAGGGCTTGGCACTTCAGGAGCTGTGCGCGCAGCCTACCTGGTTGCCGTCGCTCCATCGCTCGCGCGCAACAAAACTGAGTTAATCAAAAAGGTTCACGAGTTCGAGAACAAAATTCTAGAGGAGCATGCAGGACTGCAAGACCAAGCTGCAGCGATTTTCGGAGGAGTCAACTTCTGGCGTTTCTCCTCGAGAAAGATTGAAAGAAAGCCCCTTGCCAAAAGAGTTGCAGATGAGCTAGAGGGAAGGATTGCCTTGCTCTACACAGGAGAAAAACACCTATCCTACAACGTGCACAAAAAAGTTTACTCGAGCCGGAACTACGCGCGCGCTTTGCCAAAACTCAAAAAACTCAAGAAGATTTCGGAAAGAATGTTTAGCTCTATCAACAAGCAAAATCCTAATTGGGAAAGTTTTGCCGAGCTCATGAACCTCGCATGGAGCGTAGAGAAAACTCTCTACAATGGAATTGAAACGCAACGAATGAGGAAATTGCGCGCGCGGCTTGGCGAGCTGTTTTTGTCGGCGCGCGCTACCGGGGCTGGCGGCGGCGGCTCAATGATTTTCTTTACAACAAAAGAAAAACTGCCAAAGCTTAAGCAAGCGCTAAAAAAAGAGAGCAAACAAATGCCAAACTCCTGCTTAATTAATTTCAGGTTTGACCACAAAGGCATGATTGTGAAGCGCGCTTAAATCTCTAACCTCAGCAAAAAGTTTTTCGCACATTGTGTATATACGTGCGTATATACGCAACCTTCATATCAAGCAAAAGTGCTAAGTGCAATGCTAGTTTTGCGCCCGTCCCGGCCAACGCTGTTCAAAGAATCGCGCAGATTGATCAGTCCTGCCAACTCTTGCGAAAAGTGCGCTCATCCGACGCTAGCGCCAACCCGCGCGTCCGATAAAGCACGCGATTTGGGTGCGCGCTTGTCCAGTGTTAACTCCGCGCCGCTCTCGACACCGCCGTCTCAATTAAAAACGCGCGCTTGCGCGCAATGAAACACTTCAACTTTCCATAGATAATCGTCGCGCAAGCATAACATAATATTCAACGCAAACCTTGCTGCAGGTTCGGGTCAGATAAAAATCTTGAAAGAATTGAGCGTCCTGCAACCTCTCTCAAAACGAAGCAAACCAGCTCAGAGAATTTCAAGAAACACTGAAATTGAAGATTGCAAAATTGTTCGCCTCGTTGCTCTCACTCACTGCGTTTCCCTTGTCAGCTTGCGCGACAAGCGCATACTCGCCCGGTTCTAGCACAAAGTCCAACGTTGCAGCCCACAAATTGCTCTGTCCTGCTTTCAATGGCGGAACATTTAAGTCAATTGTGTAGCTAGTTGCGCTACCTTCGAGATACACGCGCGTTGTGGTAAACACATTCACTCCAGCATTCCCAACATTCTTTGTTCGCACATGCATAAAAACATGAGTCACGTTCGTGCTGTTTGTGCTGTTCCCGTCAAAGCTCGAGTTTGCGAATGCGAAAATCTCGCTGATTATCAAGTCTGGTCTGCCGGGGTTTGGAGAAAGCTCGCTAAAATTCCCCGCGCGCTCAAGAGCCGGCTTGCTGCTCACCAAAAAAGAGCCTACAACCAACAAAGAAAACACGCAAACAATAGCCCAAGCAACCCGCGTGCCGCGCCTCTCGAAAACTAACTTTGGCAAGACCATCCCAGAAACAAATTCAAGCGTTTTATAAAAATTATTGAAGTTTGAAATGAACGTTTTAAAATGAGCATTGCACACATAAACCCCTAAATGAGTTAGACGCGACCTTCCCAAGATTTAGTGCGAATCCTGTGTAAGCAGCATGCTTGCCCCTTGCCCTATTGAGTATTAATTTCTTCAACAACTCCAGTGTTTGCTGATAGCAAATTTTTTGTATCGCGCGACGCTTAAAGCGCACCCCTATGTAATCAATCAGCAACGCGCGCTCGTTCAGCGGCGCGCGCGTTGCATTTGTGCACTGCTCAAAACGCAACATCAAAATGCTTTATTTTCAGAGTAGCCTAGAGCAATTCATCCCAACGCTAAAGCAAGGATTTCTTGCGCGCAGATTAACTGCCGAAACAACGTCGAGTTAATTTTTTAAACGTGGAAGCTGATGGGTTTGCATGCGAAAAATTGAGAGCGTTTTGGAAAGGGAAAAGAAAGCGCAGCGCAATCGTTTGATTTTAAGCATAATCATGCTGGGCATTCTCGTACTAAGCACGCTTGGCTTCGGGTTAATATTTGCAGTGAACTACGGCGGAGGGTTTAACACAGGCAACAACCAACAGGCAAACTCGCACGGAGGAATGCTCAACTCAAACGGTGTGCTAAACCTTGGCTCGCAGCAATACACTCTTGCTTACCCAAAAACGCAAGTTGGGGATGTTCAAGTTAGTTTGACAAAAACCATCTCCCAGTTATCCGGCCAGACGCTCTACATTGCCGCGGACAATCCTGCAGTCGTGAACGAACTAGCGCAGACTCTTGGAAGGTTCGCAGCGCGAGCGCAAGAAGCGTGCTACCAAAAGTGCGATAAAGACCTGCCGGAAAAAACCTGCGACGACAACTTGATTGTGTGGAGAGATTCAGAGGAGAACAAAGTTTGGGAAGAGGGAAACTGCATATTTATCGAGGGAGACATGCGCGCAGTTGATGCTCTTATATACAAAATGCTAGGTCAATGATGGCACGAAAAAGCGAGAGAGAGGAGAAGAAAGAAAAAGCAAAGCAAGGAAAGCAGCGCAAGCCGCGCACTTCAAAAAAAGAACGCATGAACAAACAAGCTCTTTGGTTCATAGCATACTTGCTAAGCTTTCTTATCGTGTTCCTTCTTGCCTATTGGTATTTCACCCAGCCAGAGAAGTTCGAGTACCGCGGATTCAAGTTTGTCGAGGTAAAAGGACAGCGCGTTCACTTCTACAAAACCTTTGTGCCGCTGCTCAGATCCGACGGAAGCATAAACTATTTTGCAGTTTACTTCCGCATTGATCCGCGAGAGAACGACGTGCCATTTGACAAACTAGGCGAGATTTCTTTCCCGCGAGGAAAGTTTGTTTACATAACAATAAACGGCACAGGACTTGAAGACTGCCCGTTGAGCCAGGTCTCAATAGCCTCGCTTTCTTTCCTTCTCAAGAACGCAGGGTTAAGAGTTCATGGCGGATTGGCGAATGAAGAGCAAGCCAACGCAACAGGGATACGTTATGTGACTTGCGAGAACCGCCCAAGAAATGTAGTGCTTGTCCTGCAAGAAGCAAATGAAACAAGGATTGTGCAAACCTCGCAAAATTGCTATGTCGTGAATGTCAACCGCTGCGAGATTGCAAATGCGTTGGAAAAGTTTGAGATTGAGGCAATGGTTGACGCGCGAAACATTGCGGCGCGCGAGCGTGGTGAGCTTAACAAGCCATCGCAAAACGAACGAGCGAGTGAGAATGTGAGCCAAACTAACGCAACCTCAAACAACAGCGCGAACACAACATTCTCAAACTAACGCGCACCCAACGGAAAGCGAAACGCAAGCGAGTTCAACCGACGAGAAAACCCACGTCCCGGGGAGGACTCGAACCTCCGACCCCATGGTTAACAGCCATGTGCTCTGCCAGCTGAGCTACCGGGACACACGACAAAATTTCGCTAGTTATTTAAAAGTTGTGCTGCGCAAATGCCAAAAAGCGTTTAATCTTGCTAACAAGTCCTGCTAGATATTTCGCGCGCTGGCGTGCTTTATTTGAGGCGCGGCGCGCTCAGCTCGCCGCGGCGCATCGTTCGCGAGAAGTGCTGGCAACTCGCGCGCGAATTTTGTCTGTGCTCGATGACGCAATGGTTAACCCACGCAAATCTCGCACTTCGTTTGGCGCGCGAGCGTCAAACCGCGTTTCCTGTTGGCGCTAAGAAAAAACGCGCTCAAAACGCGCGCATGGATAGGCAAACCATAAATTTATAAATGGTTGTTTTTAGAGTGGATTAACTAAACCAATGATAGGAGGTTGAATGGACTTCTACGAACTCGTCGAAAAGGCGCGAAAGACAGGAAAGATAGAGAAAGGAATCAACGAAGTGACAAAGGCAATCGAGAGCGGCGCGGCTAAGCTCGTGGTTTACGCGAGCGACGTTGATCCGAAGGAAATTGTTGCGCACTTGGAACCGCTCTGCAAAGAGAAGGGGATTCCATGCAAGCAAGTTGACTCAAAAGAGCGGCTTGGTGTGGCTGCAGGAATACCTGTCAGGGCGTCAGCAGTGGCTATCGTCGAGCCCGGCGAAGCTGCGAAAGAAATTGACTCAATAAAAGCGTAAAATGTCAAAGAAGCAGCAGAGAGTTAGAGACAAAACATCAGAAGGCGGTCTAGCTGTGCGAACAGGCGAGCAAACTACTCACGCAGTTGTGGAAGAGCTCCTCGGCAGAACAGGCGCGCGCGGCGAACTCACGCAAGTAAAGGTCAGACTTCTCGAGGGCAAAGACAAAGGAAAGGTCATGAGAAGGAACGTCAAAGGTCCTGTGCAACTCGGGGACATGCTAACCTTGCGAGAAACTGAGATTGAAGCTCGAAAGATTTCAACAGGAAGGAGGCGCATCTTATGACAAAGTGCAGTTTCTGCGGAAAAGAAGAGAGGCCGTTCCGCGGCGTGCATTTGATAAAAAACACAGGGGCAGTGGTCTACTTCTGCTCCAGCAAGTGCAGAAGAAACGCTTTGAAATTAAAGAGGGACAAGAAAAAAGTGCGATGGACTGAAGCGTTCCACGAGAGAAGAGAGAAGTCGCGCGCGAGAGCACGGGCGGCGCGCGAAGCAAGCACTCAAGCTAACGAAGCAAAAAAAGAAACTAAAAAATCAAAATCCAAGAGTTCTAAAAAATAACTTCGCTTTGTGAAAGCGCCATGGTAGCGAGGCGATTTTTCAATCACTAAATCCTGATTAGAACCGTCGAGCGCAAGCCAACACAAAACTTATAAAAAGCAACGTCTTAAACTAGGATGAATAAACCTCTCCGCAGCTTGCTGCGGAGCATCTAAGTAAAATCTATTAACCTCAATTGCTCTCCTTTTCTTCCTTGTTTTTTAATATAACTTCTTATTATCTCTGCATTTTTTCTCAAATCAGGATGCTTCTCAAACAATTTGATAGCAGTTATACTTTTAACAATCTGGAATATTTTGATAGGGAATAACTTGGCGCAGAGCGTTCATTAGGTGCACATGGTCTTCATCAAACCCATACTCTCAAATTCAACATGATATCTCTCTAATGCCTTCACAAGTTCGCTTAATTGACTCCATATATTTATCCTCTAAAACAAATCTTTTCTATACAATGCAAAAAACAAAGTGATATTTTATCTTGAAGACTTTACGTGCTGACTTACAAAGCTTGTCTTCCATAGAGCTAAAGAATTTTAGCTGTTTAATAGTTTTCTAAGGTTTTATCCCCACAGCAAGCTGTGGGGTATTCGGATAAAATAAATCCAACATCGTGCCGCACTTCAACGCAATGCACATTTCCCGCAACCCCTGCAAAGCACAACCTTTCCAACCACTCATCAAATGCAATTAATCATTTCAATCACAACAATCTATAAAAACGCGCTTGCGAATTTTGTTTATGCGAAAGTCAAAACTTGAACGAATTGTTCGCAATGCGCTGAACACTCGAAGATATTCTATCCCTCTCGTCGCTGCAACTATTGCTGCCATGGGTTGCATTCCTGAAGAGAGCGCTGATGTTTCATCCGAAGGCAGGTATGTGGCTTTTACTGCCAATTACGACGGAGAGTTTGACTGCGGCGAAGATGCGAAGCGTGTCGTGTGGTATGACTTAGAAACTGACCGCTTGAAAGTATTTGACGAAAACAGCCGCGTATGGTGGCTTGCTGTATCGCCGAGAGGCGTGCTGTACAATGTTGAAGATGAGCCTCTAGAAATAAAAGGTGAGCTCGATGGAAAAAGGATAGAGATACCGCGAGCAGGATATGCTGACATCGGCAATAGAGTATTGGTTTACACGCGTGTCCTCAACGACAACGACGGAGTGCTAGAAATTGTAAGAAACGGAAGAACGCTCCACACTGACATTCACGGAACATTCGCAAAACTCTCTCCAAATGGAAAACGCATCGCTTACCTAACCTTCCCAAGAGATGATAAAAAAGTGCGATTGGAAGTGCTCGGAATTGACGGGAAAAACAGAAAGACAATCGCCAGCTTGAACGAGCTACACGAAGTAGCAAACATCCGATGGGCTGATGACGACCATCTGATTTTCGGAATGACCACGCAGTACACCGGCGACGACGTGGAATTGTTTTGCGCAGATTGCACAAATGGAAAAATAGAGCAGTTAACAAATGACGACCTAGAAAATTTCTTTGGAGATAAGGTTGAAGGAGAGTACTACTTTATCGGTTATGAGAAAGGACAAGAAACCCGGTCGCAGAACAGAGAAATCTACGCAATGCGCAACTCAAACGGAATTTGGGCAGTGAGAAAGCTTGGGCTAGAAGCAAGTTTCTTCAAGTTTTTTGGAGAGGACAAAAGAGGCATTGTTTGGGCTAACGACAACGGCGTGTTTGTGGGAGAGCTTGACGATTTAGAGAACAGGGTTAACTTGATAGACATCCTAAAAGCAAGGTTAGCTAGCCAACCAACGACACAGCCAGCTAGCCAACCAACGAGCCAGCCAGCTAACGAGAGCGAAACCTCAAGGTAAGACCTATTTTCTAGCGCAACAATGTCCATTTTGCTCGCGCGGCAAGTTTTTCTCCCACAGCTTCGGCAGTTTGCTCGCGCGGTGCGTGAACTGAGAGGCGCGTGAGCTCCGAGGCGCGCGCGGCTTTTATTTTTTCACCAACTCCAAGCCGCAGCGTGTTGCAGCAGTCCATGGGGCAACTGAAAATTCTGTCGGCGCGCGCAGATTGCCGCTCCTCAAATAAAGCGCGCGAACGTGCTAACTGGATTTAAAAACTCAAGATGTATATACAAATGTATATACGAAAACACTTCCATTTAAACGCGCGCGAAACGCCAGAGCGCGCGCGAACCAAAGACAACTTCGCGCGCCTGCCAACACTCTCTGCTCAATTAAAAGCGCGTCATTCCAAATTCCAACTTCTTGCCCTCCGGGTGAAATCTGCGCGCGCTCATGCACAAACAACGGCAATGCAGAAACTCTCCACAAGCTCAAGCGCACTCGTTGAGCAGCGCAACTTGGCCGAGCTTCTAAACCATTAACTAAAAATTGCCAGCGCATTAATCAAAAACCCTTGCCCGAAGAAATAAGCGTAAGCAAGCAAAAGTACAGCAACAAAAAACACCGGCGCAAATGGGACTCCGTTGATAACCCTCACTTTTTTCCCGCGTTTCACAAGAAGCTTAATTTCATCCTTGTTTAAGCCGTGCACAGAACGCCCAATAACTCTTCTCCCGATGCGGACTTCTTCGGCAAGCCAGTCCCCTTCAACAAGTTTACGAGGATGCAAACTCAAAACCATTGTCCTCTCCAAAGCCTTTGCATAAAGATAAAGCCAAGGAGAGAAAAGCAAGAGGGAAATGGCAAGGCTCAAAGCTCTTTGTTGAACAGACCAGCCCAAGAAGCTTGCTACAAAAAAGAACAGCAGAGCAAGCAGGCCGAAAATCCCAAGAGGAGTTGCATAAGGCCTCTTGCCCCACTCATCGCGCAAATTTTTCATAAAGCGTTTGCGCGAGTTCAAAGCAATAAAGGTAGAAAAAAACAGAGTGTAAAGGAACCCTATAAAGAGAAGCGTTACAACAAACCCTGCTCCGTAAGTTAGCAATTCACCAACATTTTCTCCAGGCAGCATCGCGCCAAGAGCAATCAAGAGTTTCGCGTCGCCGCCGCCAAAAGTGCGGGTGTAATAAAGCGCGTTAGCGACAATTGTTGTGAAAATCACTCCTCCCACGCCGAGAAAAAAGAACTGCGCTTGAGAGTTTTGAACAGCATAAAACGCGCGATAAGCCAATAAAAAACCGAGCAAGGAAAAGTTAAGCCAGTTCTCAATTTCTTTGCGTTTGATGTCCTGCCACGCCGCTGCAAAGGTCGCAACAAGCGCCAGGGAAAAAATAAAATAATACTCCTCCATTCTCGAGTTAACCCGAAAAGTTTTTTATATCTTTCTCACATTAAAACCTATGCGCAAACTAAAAGAAACTTTCTTCTCGCGTCGCGGGCTGTACTTGCGGGAGATTAAAAAATACAGCATCTTGCTAACTTTCTTTTTTCTCCTAGTAGTTTCGTTTTACATTGTCAAAAGTTACCTAACAGCTCTCCTCTCTGCATTCATCTTTGCCTACCTCGTTTTCCCAATCCACAAACGCATGCGCAAAACCCTCGGCAACTCGTTTTCTGCACTTATCTCAGTCGCGCTAGTTTTAGGAGTGATATTCATCCCTTCTCTGCTAGTTTTCGGCGGCATTGCCCAGCAAATCATCTCCTACTTTTCAACAAACGGCTCGCAACTCCTCGAAACACTGGAGTCATCAAAACTCGTCGGAAAACTCGGAATCCAACTCAACTCCCTCGACAACATCAGCACTTACCTTATCTCTCTTTTCTCATCTGCGCTAAAGTTCGTTCCTTCGATGCTCGTGTTCCTGTTAATAACAATTTTCTCGATGTATTACTTCATTCTTGACTGGGACAAGCTCTCTGCAAAGCTGCGAACTTACTTGCCATTCGTGAACAAAGAGAAAGTTGCGCGGGACATTTCCGAAGTCACGAGAAGCATTGTTTACGGCACATTTTTAGTTGCAGTGATAGAGTTCGTGATAGCTGCTCTCGGCTTCTACCTCCTCGGCGTGAATTTCTTCCTCTTACTCGCTGCGCTCGTTTTCTTGCTCGCGTTTGTCCCGCTAGGCCCTGCAGTAGTGTGGGTGCCAGCTGTCGCGCTCTACCTTTTGCGAGCAGACTACTTCACTGCAATCGGAGTGCTAGTTCTTGGGCTTGTGCTGAGCTTTGGGATTGATACAATCGCAAGGGCAAAGCTCGTCGGCAACAAAACAAACATAAACCCTGTTGTCATGCTCTTGGGAATTTTCGGCGGCGTGCCATTGTTCGGGTTGTTCGGATTTGTCATCGGTCCGCTAATCCTTGCCTACACGTTGAAAATAATGGAAGAGGTTTTCTCACCTGTCTAATAACAATCCGTTAATGAAAAAGCTCTCTTTCTAGATTGTCGCGCATCTCCCTGTGCCGCGCTTTTTCTCGAGTTCGGGCGCGTTTGTTGCGTTCGCGCGCGGCGCGCGCGGCGCTGTCAACTAGGGCGTGCGGAAATTTGCGAAAGGAGGTCGCATTTCTTGCGCGCGATTTTCGTCGCGCTGCCACGCCGTGCCGCGCTAACAAGCTCTGCACGCCAAAAACGCAAGTTAAAATTGTATATACGAACGTATATACGCAAACCTGGCTCTTGAAAGACGCGCGAGCGCCGTGCGCGCGCTCACCTGTTGGACTCGAAGTAAACCTCGCAGCCCGCGCAAGCAAGAAAAGCGCGCATCAAGCTGTTTCCTCACTTAACGCGCACCACTATCCCATCCAACGCACGCATCGCACAAGCAAGCACAAAACGCAAAACCCAGTTTAACGTTCATCGCCTTCAGAATGCAACACGTTCCTCTCTTTGCGCGACTTTAACTTAGCAAGGTTATCTTCGGCAATCTTCTCAAGTGACAACCCTAGCTCATTCGCGAGCATCGCCACATACCAAAGCACATCGCCAAGTTCAGCTCCCAGCTTTTTCCTGTCCTCCTCGCTAATCTCCCCCTCCTTGTTCCTAGCAATTTTCTTCAGCTTCTCAACAACCTCGCCAGACTCGCCAGCCAAACCCAACGCAGGATAAATCCATCGAAAAGCGAGCGTTGGATAAATGGCAGTTTCTTTCGCTCTTTCTTGATACTCATTAAAATCCATCCAATCCCAAGTAAAGCAAGTTTTATAAGCTTTGTCACTTCAAAACCCTCTCCAAAAATCTCTTAACCCTTACCCAAATTGCCCGCCACCTCACTAAACTAGAATGGTTAAAAATGCCAAGGAAGCATAAAGCGCCTCAAAAACTTGAGCAATCTTGAGACTGAAAGTACGGAGCAAGCGCCCTTAAACTTGTTTGTATATACACACGCATACACAAAACCCCACTCGCTAGCGAAACAGCTGCCCCACTTCTCACCCACAGCTTGAGATCAGCTTTACCTTGCAGTCGCACCAATCTATCAAAACTCCTCCAAGCAACGCAGGCTTGAGACAAAACGAAGGATTTTTAAAAACGCAAATCGTGGTAAAATTGAGGTGTAGTATGAAGAATTTTTCAAGCCTTGCCATGCCTGTGGTAGCGCTAAGTATCTTTTTGCTCTTAGGAAGCATATTTTTCGTTAGCGTGCATGCGCAAACCCAGGGGCAAGCGAGCGATGATTCTGGGAGCGCGAGCGAGGATGGAAGCGCGCAGGAAAGCGGTTCAAACCCTAGCACTTCAGAAAGCGCAACCCCGCAAGACACACAACAAACAGAAACAGACCAATCCGCAGCTTCAGACCAAGTTAAAGATTCAAACAGCGAGAAAAGCAAGAGTGAAAGGGAAAGCGCAAACTCCGACGAGAAAACGCAAACTGGCGCGGAAGATAACGCAAACAAAGGTGCCATGCAAGCTAGTGCAAATGAAAACTCTCCAAGCGATGAGGAAGTTGAGAGCAATTCTGACGCTCTCTACCTAGACCTTGACGAAGTTTCAAAAGAGCTGTCAAAACCAGAAAGCGAGAACAAGCAATCGCCCGACGCTGAGAAAACAACAAATGAAAATGCCAACGAGGAGGAAGCTGTCTATTTGGAATTGGACAAGCTGGAAAAGCACCTAGAAATGAAGAGCTCTCAAAAGACAAAAACAAAGGTAAGAGAATTGAGAGAGAAAACTATTGCGAAGGAAGAGGTTGAAGCTCAGAAAAAAGATGGCGGGAATGGGTTAAGCA
>RFLC01000037.1 GCA_003694055.1 Candidatus Pacearchaeota archaeon
ACTTTTCTCATTCCATCAACAAGCTTGCTAGATTGCGACGCTTTGGAATTTTTCGCAGCTACGCGCAACTGATGCGCCGCGCCTTCGGCGCGCTTGCTTGGCGAACTGGAGCTAACTTTAAATTTCTACTAAAAACCTCTCTTTCATCATCGGTAAAATCCATTTAGAGAGTGTTGGTTGTACGGAAATGCCAAGAAATATTTTTAATCTTTGCAATAAATCTCTGTGTGAACGCAAACTCTGTTGAAAGCTCTGGGATTTTTACGCAGCGAGAGCAAGCGAGAGTGCGCAAACTTTTATAAACATTCAAAGCCCTTTCGTGACATGACAAAATTTCAAGTTAGGATAGTTCTTGAAATCTTGGGCAGGCCTGCAAGCACTGTTGATGAGGCTTTGCGCGCAATTGTAGCTCGGATCGGTGCAGAGAATGGCGTGACAATAAAAGAGAAAAACTTTTACGAGGCAAAAAAGGTTCCAAAGTCAAAAGAGCTTTACACTGCTTTCGCAGAAGTCGAACTTGAGCTTAACTCTTTAAACTTGCTTTTCGGTTTGATGTTTGCCTACCTTCCGTCCCACGTCGAAATCCTTGAGCCAGAGAAGTTAAACCTGACAAATGTGGACTTGAGCGAGGCATGCACGATGATTGTGCAGCGCATGCACTATTACGACGCTGTGACAAAGGGAGCGATTCGGGAGCGGGATAGAGTGTTGGAGATATTGAAGGATGCCGCGCCGCGAGCTTACGAGCGTTACAAGAAAGAGCAGGAAGAGATTAAGAAAGCTGCGAAAAAGGGAAAGGAAGAAGGGAAGAAAGAGAAAAAGGCACGAGGAAAACGCAAGAAGTAACTAGGAAGGCAGGAGGGATGGAGTGAGGTGCGTATTCTTGTTTTGACAAGTTAGATTAGCTGCGTTGTCGTCGCTAGTGTGCGGCGATTTCGCGCGCTCTGCGCGCGCTGAATTTTAAAAGCGAGGTGGTTTCTTTGCGTCGGACGCGCTTTTCTTGCCAACGCGCAACGCGAAAAAATTGTATATACGCGCAAAAACTTTTCAGTTCAAACA
>RFLC01000038.1 GCA_003694055.1 Candidatus Pacearchaeota archaeon
CCTGAGGAAGAGCTCGAAGATGAACTACCCTCGTTTGTGCCTGCGTTTTGTTGTTGAGCTTGTTGCGAAAGCCCAGTTTGAGTGTTTTCTTCTCCTTGAGCATTCCCAACTCCACCACTAGCACTAGTTTGAGCTCCTTGTCCGTTTCCAGCAAGAGTTGCTTTTTCTGAATTAGCATTTCCATAATCTCCAGGCTGAGTGCTGGCAAGCGAGAAGAATTTCCAAATTCCGAACGCTATTGCAATTGCGATTACAATCACCGCCAAAATCAAGTAATTTTTCCTCGTGAACATTTTAGTAATATTTATAAACTCTAACTCTATTTAAATTTATCAAAAGGAGGTGAAAGGATGGAAAAACGAGCACAGGCTGCTATGGAATTTTTGATGACATATGGCTGGGCAATCCTAGCGGCGATTATCGCGATCGGAGTTCTCGCCTACTTTGGAGTGTTCAGTCCAAGTAACTTGGTGAGTGACCAATACAACCTAGCAAGCCCGTTCAGCGTGATTGCAGGAAGCTTAAACACAACAGATTTGACACTAGACATAAGAAACGGCCGAGGAGAAACAGTGACTATCAAAACCATCTCAGTTCCTGGGTGTAACACAACCAACAGTTTTACTACACAAATTGCTGATGGAGACCACCAAGTGTTTACAATAGCATGTAATCCTGCACTGAATTCTGGAGACATCTTGCGGGCAGATGTGACAGTTACTTTTAACACAACTTCCTCAAGCGTTGACCAAACAACTGGTGGAACAATAGTAGCAAGAGTTAGATAGTTCAGTTTATTTTTCTTTTTTATTTTTATTTGAGATAGCGTTTTATTACGCGAATTAAAATTTAGCGCAGTTTAGCTTTTTTAGTTAACCAAAAAAATTACGCAGTTTATTGTTATCTCGGTCGTGCTTGTTTTATTCTAAGATAAAAAATTAGCAAGATTTATTCGTTGCAAAAGGATTGCCGTAAATGTCGTGCTTTAATGGCTGCATAAGGAGAGCATCGTTTTGCGCGGCATAAAATTCTAGAGCTAAGTGCGAGTTAGTTTTCGAGCGCTTCATTGCGCTATGTGGGAAAGCGAGCTAAGAATGCTAGGCAAGCACTGCACGAACGCTCTAGTTCAAAAGGGTAGCGTTCAGCTCTTGGATGTGCTAGCACTCGCTGAAATCTTGGGATTATTGAGTATGGCGAAGAGTTATTTTTCTTCCAAAGGGCAACCTGAGAGTTTGGCTAACTCGCTTAAATCCTTAACCCCGTAGTAAATTTCTCCTTTTATGTACCATGCTGGCAGTTTCGTAAGGTAAGGGCAGTTTTCCATGTCTGTGCCGCACTCAATTTTTTGCACTTTCTTAAGTCCTTTTCCGAGGATTTTCTCTTGCTCTGCGCACTCTGCGCATGCAGCTGAGCTGTAAAACTCAACACCTTTCTCAGTTAGGCATTTAGCTAATTTCTCAGTTTTGTCCTCGCCAGTGAAGTAACCTGTAACTTTCGAGAACCAATCTGTGAAGATGTAAAGAGCTGTGACCAATGCAATGAGGAATAGCAGGGTTAGCAAGACTTTTGTTTCTCTCCGTAGCTGAATCATTTGAAAAATTGACTGAACCTCTTTCCAACTTTTTTCGCGTGCGAGAGAGAAATTGACCAGTACTTTCCAGTGTCGTTTAAATGCCTAGGATGAATAAATAGCCAACCCTCGTAATTGAAACGCAAGGCAATTGCTGGGCGTAATCCAATCAAGCTCGAGAAAATCATAAAGTCGTTTATTTGCTCCTTGGTTATGTAGATTGTCGGCTTTTTCGAGGATTTTACCTCAATAGCAAAACCCTTTCTTCCAAGTTTTGCGGCTATTAGGTCGCAGGGAGAGTCCTCCCCAACGCCTGAGCCAGCCACCCGCACAGCTCTCCACCCATGCTCGACAAACATTCTAACAAGCTCGCGTTCTGCTCTGCTCCCCTTCTCTTTGTTCCTCGGCATTTAACAAAAAAATAACTCCTCTTAAAAAGCATTTGCCTTTTTGAAGTCAATCTATATTTGTAGCTTTGCGCGAGAAAACTAAACCACCTTGCATTTCACTTGATTGAGCAAGAGCATTTTATTAGGCGCGCGCTGCGTTCTAAATCTCTCAAAGCGGCGCGCGCTTCGAGTTAGGCCGAAGTAGGTTTGTCTGCTTTGCAATTGCGACAAACAGCGTTTTGCAGCAAGCAGAAAAAGGGTTAGATTTGTATATACATACGTATATACTCAAACTTGCTTTCTTTGCTTTCTAAAAACATAGAAAAATCATCAGGAATGAAATTGATGAGTTTGCTGCTCACTTTAAAATAAGAATGTGTTGGCAAGGGGTTTAGGTTAGCGGTGCAAGCCAGAGGGGATTTGTATTTTTAGAGCGTGCGTTGCTGGTGCGCGCTCATCGTGGTCAAGCGCTAAAGTTTGTTGAGAGGTTAGGCAAGAAAAGCGCAGATAAGAGTTCAAATTCATAACTATTCAACCTGTCTTAGCAGGGTGTTTCCTAACTTGGTTGTGCAGCTCGCAAAACAAAAATATTTATATACTCTTTATTCAAAAGGAATGTATGGCTTTTGACTTGAAGAAGTTTTTCAAAAAACATGAAGAGGAAGAGTACGTTGAGATTGACTTGGACTCTCTTAATCCGCAAGAAGAGAAGATTCTTGTTAGGCCGTTTGTCCTAAAGCACATGGACGACTTGCAGGACATACTGAATGCTTTGCGCGAGGGTTACACAATTGTTGTGATTGACATCAAGCCGATGAAAACAAAAGATTTGATAGAGCTAAAGCGCGCTATCGCTAAGTTGAAGAAAACCGTCGACGCTATCGAGGGTTCGATTGCAGGATTTGGCGAGAACATAGTAATTGCCACGCCATCCTTTGCTCATGTGCACAAGCCGACAGAGAAGAAAAAGAAGGAGAAAACTGACTTTATCGGCGTTTAACTTCTGCGCATCTTGCTTTGATATTTAACTTTCTCAATTCTTGCCTTGTTTGTAATGCAAAATTTTTGCGATTTGTTAAGAGGCTTGACCACAACAAATAGCGTCCAGCGTTTAAGTGCTGTAAGAAAGCATGCGAGCGCTTGCGCAGAAAAATATAAAAGGGGCAATTGTGTGCTTTTTGCATGGAGAAAGTTTCGTTCAAAGAGTTTCAGAAGTTGGATTTGCGAGTGGGAGAGATAGTGGATGTTAGCGACCACCCTAATGCAGACAAGCTTTTTGTTATGAAAGTTGATTTGGGCGAGGGTGAGCTGCGCACGATTGTTGCAGGGTTGAAAGGGCATTATTCTGCCGATGAACTCAAAGGAAAAAAAGCAGTTTTCGTAGCAAACCTAGAGCCTGCAAAACTAAGAGGTATTGAGAGTGACGGAATGATTCTTGCAGCAGTGACTGAAGGCGAAAGCGAGGTTGTGATAATTTCTCCTGAAAAAGAAATGCCTATAGGCGCGCGCGTTACTTAGAGATGCATAGCAAGCAGTAAGTTGTTTTGTAGTTTATGGGCGCAAGCCTCTGCAATTGGTTCTGGTTGTCGGACGCCAATAAACTAAAATCGGCAAGGGTTGCCTTCAAAAATCAGCTAGCACGACAATGTTTGTCATTCCTCTGCGCTTTCTCTCTACCAAGCCCTTAGCCTCTAACCTGTCAAGTATTCTTGTCATCTTCACCTTGCCAACACCTGACTTCTCAATCAACTCTGCCTGAAAAATTGCCCTTGCTTTTCTCACTAACTCAAAAACCTTTCTGTCCTCAGCCCTCAACTCACCAGCAATTTTGTCTAGCCTTTTACGATTAGCTCTCTCCTTAACTTTCTTCACTACAACCCTCTCTTTCTGATTGGAGAAAATCAGCAATAAAGAAACTGCAAATAGAATCCCTACAATTGCCAATGCTAGATAAGTCTGTTTGTCTATGGATGCATACATCGGGCAGCTCTCTCTATGGGTTGAAGTGCAGCTCAGGCTAACTATCTCCTTAAGAGTTTGATTAAATAGAAAGATTATGAACACAATTACTATTGCAATTCCCAACACCAGATAACCAACATGTTTATTTTCCATTCTGTTCTGAAACTAAAATAACTTAAAAACATTTCTCATGCTGCTAGGAGGGTAAGTAAAATAGAAAGTGAAACTAGTTTCACAAAAGCGCTTTTAAAGTTGAAAGCAAGAGTAAGGGCATGCAACGCAAAGATTTGTCAAGA
>RFLC01000039.1 GCA_003694055.1 Candidatus Pacearchaeota archaeon
CACCGGTTCCACTACTGCCCCCTCCTCCAGTGTTGCCGCCGCCGCTGTTACCATTGTTTCCTCCGCCATTGTTTCCTCCCTCACCGGTTCCACTACTGCCCCCTCCTCCAGTGTTGCCGGTTCCTCCCGTTCCTACACCATTGTTTCCTCCCTCACCGGTTCCACTACCTCCTCCAGCATCTCCGCCGCCGGTTCCTGCGGGGATCCCACCAGCTGTGTCCGGGTTCGTTGGTATCAGAGATGCTATGGTAGGAGGAAGAATTGGAAATGCTTGTGCCCTTTCAACCTCCCCAAACAGCACTCCCACAGCAACAATCGCAAACACTAGAACAAAAATTTGCGTGCATGCCATAAGAGCTTTTTGCCGCGTCGGAAAGCCAATACTAACACGCATTTGGCAACCTGCGCTTAAACAGGAGCTCTCGCCAGATGAAACAGCTCTTTTGACCATCTTCCTCTTTTTATTCAAATTATAAATAAGCATAATTTATAAATGTTCCGAGCGTTCGCGAGACTCTCGCTGAGTGCAAAGCTGCGTAAGGCGTGCATCCCTTGCCCAAATGTTTTTCCGCGTGCCCATTGCATTCTATTCAGGAGGAAAGTGCGCGTCGCCTGGCAAGCATTTTCCCTGGAAAAAGCAAGTGATTGCACCTCTGTGCTTTCGTTCCGCGTCGCGCGCTCACTCAATCGTTCGCGCGCTCCCGGCGCGAGCTGCGAAAAACAGCTTGCTCTCAGTTAAGTTGCCAGAAGTACAGAAAAGTATAAATGTCCTTGCAAAAAAGCAAACACAACCTTGCCAAACTTACTTCAAATCAACACCCTTCCATCTCATAAATGAAGTAGCCCTTTTCTTTTATTGACTTAACCCATTTCTCTGCTCCGCTTTCTGAGTGACAAAAATTACACATCTTTGCCATCACCTCTCCTTCAACTTCTTTTGATTTGAGATATTCATTCCCAAAAGAAATAACTTCCTCCTTAGATGTGCCAGAAGGAACTATTATATCGAAGTGCATTAATTCCCCATCCTTCTTCCTGACATAAGTATCCCAAACATCAACTTTCATTTACACTCCTTAATTCAAAATTTGCCTCGCTTATATCTGTTACACACACTGCAATTAACTCATTCTTCTCGTTAAATTTGGGCTCCAACTTAAATCTAACAGCTTTCTCTACACGCGTACCAGGTGCCAAATAAATTGTTTTTTTAGTTAAGCTGTGCGTTCCTCTAAATTCCGACGGGAAATCTCTTATCTCAAGTGCACTTCCCATAACATCCACCTTGCCTGGCGACTCCCAGGTTATGTCTATTACACCCAAGTTCCCGTCGCATTCTTCCACCTCTCCCAATTTCACAAGGTGATTATGCCAGACCGGATCATTTTCATCCCTTTGCAACTCGCTATCTAACACTCCTGAGTGGGTTGTTGATACTATCACAGCATCCGTTCCTTTGTTCGTTATTATTCCGTAACCATAAGCACCTTCTTCGTTGTTAAGAGGAATAAGCCCGTGCGCTTTAAACAAAGCGGAAATCTTGCCATTTTCTGAAGCTACCTCAACTTTGTCAAGTTCTCCATTTATCTCGTCTCCAGTGTTAAGGTTTTTAATTACAAATATCATCAATCCTAAAACTAGCACCAACGCAACCACAACAACATATACCTTGCTTCTATCCCGCATCTTTACCTCAAACTATCAACAATAATAAACTATTTAAATTAAGTAGTAAAATAATACTTAGTAACTAAAAAATAGCTGACTGGCTACAAAATGAATGACTTCTCTTCGTGGAAAGGAATTTGGAAAGCGCTCGGGTGCAAGTGGACATTCCACATTATCCGCCTCCTTGACAAGAAAAAGCACCGCTTCAACGAGCTAAAGAACTCTATAGGTTCTATTCCGGCAACCACTCTCTCCAGCAGGCTAAAAGAACTAGAAAGAGAAGGAATAGTTAAAAGAGAGGTAAAGGAAACAATTCCTGTAAGCGTTGAATATTATCTAACAAAAAAAGGAAGAAAGCTTGTGAAAATAGTTAATCAAATAGAAAAAGTAGAAAGTGAAAGCTAGCCAATTAATTGCTTGCTAAGCTTTTTAAACCATCTTTTTCTTTTCACAGCATGAGTGAGAAGGTTGCAAAGGGAGATTTTGTTGAGATTGAGTATGAGGCGTTTGCAAACGGGAAGCTTTTTGACACGAACATTCCTGAAAAGTTGAAAGAGATAAACCCTAACGCAAAGGCAGAGAAAACGATTGTTCGCGTGGGAAAGGAGATGGTTATCGAAGGTCTTGACAAGCGTTTGGAAGGCAAAGATGTTGGCAAAGAGTATGAGGTTGAGATTCCTCCAAGCGAGGCATTTGGCACGCGAGACAGGGCGTTGATAAAAACAATCCCTCTCGCGCTTTTCAAGCAGCACAACCTTTCGCCTAGGGCAGGAATGACTCTTACTATCGACGGCATGCCAGCGCGCGTCGTCGCAGTTTCAGGAGCGCGCGTGACAATTGACTTAAACAACCCCCTTGCAGGAAAGGACATAACTTACAAGATAAAAATAAAACGCAAGTTGTCTGACGAGAAGGAAATCGTCAGCGCAGTTTTGCTCTACCTCTTTCGCAAGCCGCTTGAGTTCGAGCTCTCAGGTGAAAAAGTAATTGTAAAAGGCGAGAAACCACTCTCGTACTTTGTCGAAGCGCTAAAGCCCAGATTTAAAGAGATTGTTGGGAAAGAGCTCAGTTTTTCCGAGTCCGGACAAGAAAAATCTGGACTAGAGAGCAAGGATTCAGGTGAGGAAACAGATTCGCAATCAGAGAAAGATGATAAAACCTCTGGCACAGGGCAAGAGCAAAACCAATCTTCTGCATGAATGTTGTGCAAACTCTGAGCCAACTCAAACTCTCAACTCAGCGTGCTGCGCAACAACCTATCAACTGCTCTTTTCTGCTTTTTTATCTTTGCTGTCCTTTTGTTCTTTTCCTTCTGACTTCTCTTTCTTTGACTTTTCTTTCGCTTCTTGCGCAGACAAGCGCGCCTCAATCTCCTCGCGCTTCTTGTTTTCGTAATAGTTAATTGCAAAGTAAACTACCACAACCACGACAATTA
>RFLC01000040.1 GCA_003694055.1 Candidatus Pacearchaeota archaeon
ATAGATGTGAATGCTCAAACAGATTTCTTTAAACTTGGGTTGAGATTTTGCGACGAAAATAAGGCGAGCAGTCCTAGGAGGGCGAGGAATAGGGCTCGGCCAGATCAAACGCGGCTTAAACATAAGCTGGGTCTCTGCAGTGAGCGGCGAGGCTTCTGCAAGCAGCGTCGCACGCGAGCTTGCTCGCGCGGTTTTGCCGGAGGAAAATTTTTACGCCGTGCCGAAACGCTGAACTATCTTTTCCGCAGGTTTTGCGCAACATTCCGCGCCCGCGCGCCGCGCAAACACGGCGCGCCAGTCAAAACACAACATCAAAATGCATTATTTAGACTAGTTGTGATGGTATGCGATGAGCAAAGGAAAGCAAGTTCTACTCAACCTCAAACTTCTCCTCTGACTTTTTCTCGTGCATGAGCACGTCGTCGATGCGCAAAACAAGTGACGCGAACTCGCTCGCGCTCGAGATCGCCTGCGACTTCACTTTTGCCGGCTCAATCACTCCTGCCTCAAGCATGTCCTCAATCTTTGAGCTTAGAATGTTGATTCCTAGTTTCGTTTGTCCTTGGTTGTGGGCTTTCCTCAATTGCGTGACAATTTCCAGCGGGTCAAGACCTGCGTTTTCTGCGAGCGTTTCTGGAATGCTCTCCAGCGCGTTGGCAAACTCTTCTATCGAAAGCTGCTCCCTGCCCTCAAAGTTTTTCGCGAACTCGCGCAATTGCCTTGCGAGCTCTATCTCAATCGCTCCGCCGCCGCAAACAAAATGCGAGTGCCTAACCACGACGCGCACATCGCTCAACCCGTCGATAACTGCCCGTTCAATCTCGTCGAGCACATGCTGAGTGCCGCCGCGCAGAACAATAGTCGCATAGCGAGACTCCTCTCCGGTTCTCACCACAACAAATTTCTCCTCTCCTTCCTGCCGCTCCTCCACAAGCTCGCACTTTCCAAGCACTTCGGGAGAGATGTCAGCCTCGCTCGAGACTATTCTTGCTTTGCACGCGCGCGCAATCCTTTCAAGATCAGACCTCGGAACTCTCCTCAACGCCAGAATGTTGCTCTTTGCCAACAGGTACTGAGCAAGCTCGTCGATGCCGCGCAAGCAGAATACTGCTTTAGCTCCAGAGTCGCGTATCTTTCCAACTAACTCCCCCAAATATCGCTCCTCTGACTTAAGGAACGCTTCAAGCTCGTCGGGAGTTGAGACTGATATTCTCGCCTGCGTTTCTGGAGAGCGCACCTCAAGCGGGAAGTCAAGCGCAAGCACGCGCGCGTTCTCAACCCTCGCCGGCATTGACTTGTTCGGACGCTCTTTGTCCAACACCACACCGCGCACAAGGGAGGATTGCTCTATCGCGCCGCCGCTAAACTTTACTATCTTCACATCATCCAACGAAAACTCCTTTCCGTCGGAAATAACGTTAGCTGCCTCGACAACCAGGTTAGCGAGTTTGTCCTTGTAGTTCTCAGCTATCTTGCCGGTCATTGCAGTCATCGCAATCTTTTTCAGCTCGTCAAGAGTGCTTATTGTAAACGAGTTCTCTGACAAGAGTTCGATTGCCTTGTCGCTCGCTAGTTTATAGCCCTTTGCAATTGTCGTCGGATGGATGCGCTTGTCTAGCAAGTTCTCTGCGCGCGCTAGCAATTCGCCTGCGAGCAAAACAGAGGTCGTGGTGCCGTCGCCAACCTCTTCCTCTTGCGATTTGGCAAGCCTTACTAAAAGTTTTGCCACAGGGTGCTCAAGCGCGATGCTGTCAAGTATCGTCGCTCCGTCGTTCGTGATTGTTATCTCGCCAGCAGAGTCAACGAGCATTTTGTCCATGCCCTTTGGTCCGAGAGTTGTGCGCACAATGTCTGCCACAAGTTTGGCTGCTAGGAGATTGTTTCGCTGCGCATCTCTGCCAAGCTTCCGGAGCGCTTCTTTTGAAATCACGCCAACCTCGTCGTTGGTCATAGCAAAACACGCTAGTTCAGATTTTTAAAATTATATGTGGTAGAGTTTTCGGCCGGACTCTTTACAGCAGTCAATGCGACTTCAGTCCTGGTGATAACGAAAAGGCCGCGGATTTCTATAGAAACCGCTCTTATTGTTTTTCCACTCAATTAAAATGGTGTAGAAATTCTATGGGAAAAGTTTATAAAATGAAGTTTCCTAAAAAGTGCGATGGCAAAAAGAGGTAGGCCTATTTCGCAAGGTCATGTTGCACACGCAAGTGTGAATAGCGTCAGGGCGAGTGACAATAGCTTTGGTGTGGCGTCGGTAACTTTAGGAGTGATTTCCCTACCAGTTGCTGGTCTTTTAGGGGTGATTTACAGCATTGTTGGCTTAGTCTTCGGGATTGTGCAACAGCGCAGGCGCTCAGGCTCGTGGGCAACTGCTGGCATTGTTCTAAACACAATCGCGCTCCTCCTAAGCATAATCTTAATCCTGATCAGCATACTCAAACCAGAACTACTAGGCATTTCTTACCCAACCCCTTAAAATGGAACTCACGCCAATATCAAAGCGAGTAAAGAAGAAAGGAGCGCTAGAGTTATCCATTGGCACGATTGTGATTGTGGTTCTCGCAATGTCCATGCTCATCCTCGGGCTTGTGCTTGTCCGGAAGATTTTCTCTACGAGCACAGGTTGGGTGACTGATATCAACGGAAAAGTTAAAGGGGAGCTAGCTAAGTTATTTAACCAACGACAAGCAAAGGTTGCTATTGTTGGGGTTTCTGGACCTGACAACACGGTGGAGATTGAAGCAGGAGGGGAAGCAGGAATCGCAATCGGCGCACGAACAGAAAATGGGGAGCAAATAGACAAGAGAGATTCTATGAAACTCACGCTTTCACTAGGAAATTCTGGAAGAGGAACTAATTGTGGTGATAGTGTTTTTAACTATATAACTAACGCAGAAAAAGAGGCTCCACGAGGACTGGATAGATCGGAAGGAGATAAGGCATACTGGATTATTCATTTTCAGGTCCCAGAAGGCACAGTGGCTTGCACGCAACAGATATCTGTGAAGATAGAGAATACAATTAATAATAAAGTATATTTTGATTCGTTTAATGTCAAAATTAAGCCAGGTGGAGGGCTGTTTGGCTGATTCTAGTTTTATTTGATTAGTGTAGATGTGCTATTCTAACTACTGGCTGGTAGAACGTGCTTTCTAACTGGGGATAAGCAAAGTTAACTGCTGCTTCTTTCCAGATGCGCAACCCCTTGCTTGAGTGTTCACAGCGTAGGCATCGAGCCGCGCGCTCGCATGTGCGCAACTTTTATTTTACCTCATCAACTCCAAGGTAATAGAGTCTTTCCGTCAGCGACAAGTCCCTTAAGAAATCTCTACCGGAGCGCATTCCAAGTTGGCCGGGTTTCTTATTCTGTTGGCACTCGGTTGCTCGGCAAACAAACATTTCATGAAGTGCTAGCAATTTCTCCTAAACCAATAGTTATTTTCGCGTGCTTGCAGGAA
>RFLC01000041.1 GCA_003694055.1 Candidatus Pacearchaeota archaeon
GTGTTTGTCCAGAGCCATTGTTGGCGACGCCACCTTGCCCCAAAACCGCCGACATTGCCCCACGGCGAAGCCGTGTCCGCTGCACGCGGGGTTGGGCCTTGACATCCATCACAAGCATTACAAAAATTCCCAGTGCAAAGGTTTTGGCTGGGACGACTTGATTGCAATCATCTCTCGCACAGATTCTTCCTCCATCTCCCGCAAAGATGTAATAACTTTATTGAGAATATGATTACGACATTGATTTTGGCAATGAGAGTGCTCTACTTGCTCTATTAACTCCCTTCTTTTTTCTCCCAATAGAATTTGCTCCAGCGAAGCCTCTCGCAAATCACCCAGACAAAAAGCCTCGTCTCCAATATGGGTACAACAAAAATATACCCGATAATCATGACCTATCGCTGCTGTGAAATTAGCACCCGGGCATCCTCTGTATTCCTTACCTACTTCTCCATGAAACACCTCATTCCACTTGTCCGCGCTAAGCAGAACGCGAAAAGATGGAGTCGTAAACCTTGTTTGGAGTTCCATCAAAAATCTCTTATCCGCTTCCGTATAACGCGGGGGGCGAAAAGGAACATAAGGCACATTGTCTACTGGGCGTATTTGCACAAAATCAAGGCCCAAGTTTGCACAATACTGCACCGTTGCTTCAACATCTTTATACGACTGAGACACCCAAACAATTTGCGCCCCTAGTAACATCTTACTTCTTCTTTGGGCTTTTGCTTGAACAAGGGTGTTGAGATTTTGAAGCACTAAAGAAAGAGCGTCTACACCTCGCATTTTTCTATATAAACCTCTGTCCACTGTATCCAGGCTTACTCTACAAAAAGACAAATATTCCACCAGAATATCACCAAGACACGCAGGGAAAGGGACTGCCCCGTTTGTGATAAGGCCAGTAGACAATCCCTTTGCCGCTGCTTGCTCTATAGCCTTAGAAAGGAAAGGGTTGAGAAGGGGTTCACCACCACCAGTAAAGGTAATTGCTAAGCCACCAACATCGGCTATTTGAGCAACTACATCCTCAATTTGAGCCTCGCTCAGACGTGCTTGTACTTGATGCTTTTTTGACACACAATATATACACTTTTGAGTGCAATAACCAACGGGCGACACCTCATACACAGAGGGCATTGTCACTTGCCCTCTAAGAACTCTCTGCAGTTTCTCCGAATGAAAAAACACTTTATCTGCCGAAAACTGATGCGGATAAACCCCAGTTACAATGCTCATCTTTCTTCCCAAGATTTTTCTACTTTAACGCGAGTTTCTATCTGAAATTCTCTCCATCTTTGCTTCGTCAAGAACCAAAGTGCTGTCAAAATGCACACACACACAAATCCAACCAGCCACTCTGCCATCACTTTCAAATGCAAAACAGCAAGCAACAATACAGAGAAAGCAAACCATAACAAAATGATCAGCCAACGCAGTGCTAGCACAAACATCTCCCCCATTCCCACCTTTTTTATCGTGTTATCTGGGAGCACTTTTCCCACATACAAAAATACCGCACGTTTATCTACAGTTTCTCCTATCCGTTTATAGATCTCTCGACGCAAAAAATTCATCCGATTAATGTACAGAGTTTTCATCATTAAACCGCGCAACATATATTCAAACAACCACCAAGAAATACCAAATACCACTATAATCAAAGCCAAACTAATGTGAGGGGCTATACGAATTATTATTGCAGCATTCTCCCGCGACGATCCTAACGCCGCAGAGGTCAGACCCACAATGATAGAAACAAGGAAAGTCGCCGTACCACCGTAAAGCTGGAACAGAAACTCTATCTTTTTATCCGTCTCTTTGAGGTGCGAAGATGTATCTTTAAAATCTTCAATCAAAAAATCAACCACCGCTGGAATAACTATGTCTTCTTCCAAGAAAGGCAAGTTCTGTACACTTGTAGGGTCTTTTGTTCTACTCATGATTTGTTCTCAATAACCTGGAGGCGTCTTGCAAACTCACCAGCGCAGATTGCCCAACGTAGGCGTCAGCCGCCGCGCGGCTCGTCCCCGGCGACCCGGAGCGGCAGACACCACGA
>RFLC01000042.1 GCA_003694055.1 Candidatus Pacearchaeota archaeon
AATAAAATAATGCATAATTTTTTGATACTTGCTTAAAATTTTATGTGTTATCTGATTAATATTCCCTAACGCTGTTGAATTTCGTTTTTATTTTAAGTAAAATAAATCCATTATATCAGGGCCCTTAATTATGAGGCGCAAACATTATATTTTTATGTCTGCCTTACCATTATTTCCTCATCTTTTGTTGCTTGTCTTTCAAACCTTCCAACCCTTTCCCAAGTTCAGGAATCTTCCCAATCTTCTGATATTCTTTGTAGATTTGGCCAATTCTTCCGACGGTCAATGCCCTTCCCTATTTTTGAAGTCAATCAATTCAATCAACTTTTTTCTTGTTAATTTCATACGCCGATTTTTATCAGCGTTAAGAACCAATTTTCGGATAACACGCATGGCACTGGCGCGGCATGATGCGAGAACTAGACAATGCTAAGAGTTTTGCGAGGCAAGATTTTGAGCGTTCTCATGAATTTAAGAGCAACATTTAAAAAGCGATTTTGTGAAAGAATGCAATGGCAAAAGGCGCGATGCATTACTTGAGGCAAATTTGGAAGAAGCCAAGCAAGGAGATGTTGAGAGAGAGAATGATAGAGTGGCGCGCTGGCGAGGGGATTGTGCGCGTTGACAAGCCCTTGAGATTGGACAGAGCAAGAGCGCTTGGATATAAAGCGAAAAAGGGTTTTGTTATCGTGAGAGTGAGAGTCAGGCGAGGAGGGAGAAAGCGAGAGCGCGCGGGAGTGAAGGGAAGGAAGACAAGGAAGCAGACAATCCGGAAGACGCTCAAGATGAACTATCGATGGGTTGCTGAGATTCGCGCAGCAAGAAAGTTCAAGAATCTTGAGGTGTTGAACTCGTATTGGATTGGCAAAGATGGAAAGCACTATTTTTACGAGGTGATTATGGTTGATCCCTCTGCGCGGGAGATAAAAAACGACCGCACTTTGAGTTGGATTGCGAACGGGAAAAACAGAAAGAGAGCTGAACGCGGGTTAACGAGTGCTGCGAAGAAGTCGAGAGGACTGCGCTCAAAAAGTCCGGAGTTGAAGGTCAGGCCAAGTTTGCGAGCGCGCGCTCGGCAGGGAAAGTAACTAGCGCTTTCTCCACAAGAACAAACGAATTTTTCTCGTTTGCGCTCCGGCGGGAGAGGTTGGAGCAGGGGTTACAATTCGTTCTGCTGAAAAAATATCTCCGTCTGAATTGCGAAGGTAATCTTGCAAAGGTTCAAGGGGACAGAGTTTGTCAACATCGCATATGCGCACAGTCAGGTCAAGTCGGGGATTTGCTAAACGTTTCCTGATGAAATTCTCAATGCTTTCTCTGATTTCTTTGTTCTGACCGGAATCAAATGGCTGCGAGGTGTCATAGTGCGCGGTGATGTTGTCGCGAAAAGTTGAGTTGAGCGCAACCTCGTCGAGATAAGGGTAAAGCTCTTGGGTCAGGTCCTCTGCTTGCCGCGGAGTGCGCTGGGAAGAAAGCAAAAGCATTGCGCCAAGCACAACTAGCACTGCTATTGTTGCTTCCAAAAGCCGCAGGAAACCTCGTTTAGCTACCATACCCTCACAATCAAATCTGCGAAAGCAGTTTGACCATCAGTGCGAAGAACCTCTACCCTCTTGCGCCTTGAGAAAACCTCTCCTCGAGGTCTTTCTGAGCGCTGCGCAAGAATCTGTTCGCTCGGAGAAAAGACAAGTGCAAAACCAAAATCAACTCTGTCAGGAATGTTAAAGTAACGCTTCAAAGCGCGATAGTTTGTGTAATAAGTTGAATTGAGCGCTAGCATTTTGTTTTCTGAGATGAGCGTGCGGAGGTTTGACGCTCCAAGCTCATAAAAGCTGTCGTTGTGCTTGACTTGCCTAATCCCTGAAGCTGGAGAGAACTCGTCAGAGAGGTAAATGTAAATAAAAGTTGTTTCATTCCAGTCCGTGTCTAGAGGGGATTTAACATAAAGCATCTCATACTCTTCGCGGCCGTGCCTTGAGACTCTCTCTCTCCGCGCAGGAAACTCATCTCCAGCTAGCGTGAAAACCTTCACTCCGGAAGTTGCCGGCAAAATTCCAGTGATGTTGATTGCAATTGTGTCTATCTCTCTGTGTTTTATCTCTTCGTCTAACCTTATTGTGTCGTTGTGGATTACTACCGAGAGTGTTTGTAGCTCAACAGAGGTGTTCTCCTGAATCTCTCGAAAGAGATAGTCAAGCGAGCGGTCAACAAGCACGTCGGTGCGCGCAGGGTTGAAAAAGTAAAGTGCAAAGGCAACTGCTGAAACAAATATGATGAATGAAAGAACCATCTCGATGTGTGCTGCGCCTCTTTTTTCCATCCACATACTTCGCATTAGCAATTTATATAACTTTCATTTCTTTCGCAAGCGCATGGAAGAGATAGTTGAGAAAGTTAGAGAGAAGAGAGAGTTGAGAGGGGTGAAAAAGGAATTTGTTGAGAAGATTGTTAAAAAGGTTGGGAGAGAGCTAGGGCTTGGAAATCTTGAAGGGCTTGGAGAGAAGCAAGCTAAGGGGATTGTGAAAAAAGCGCGAGCAGAGTTGAGGAAGAGCGTAGGGATGTTTGAGTTGTCAGAGAGAAAGCGTGCGAAGCTATTGGCAGGAGAGGACATTTCAAGTTTGCTTGCGACGCATGCCTCAACTAAAGAGAGGCTGGGATCTTACAACGAGGTAAAAAGGATGGTTTACGCGACAAAACCAAAAACAATCTTAGACATTGGATGCGGGCTGAACCCAATTGCGC
>RFLC01000043.1 GCA_003694055.1 Candidatus Pacearchaeota archaeon
CGTGGACACATCAAAAGACCTTGTTTCTTTGCAAAAAGAGTTGAAAGAAAAACTCAAAAACGCGTTGGACACAGGTTTCGAGGTAGCGCTCAACATAGCCTCGGGAAATGGGAAGGAGCACATGGCGCTTCTTTCCGCGCTGCTAACAATTCCCGTAGGCGTGCGGTTTGTTGCGTACACAAAAAACGGACTTGAGTTTATCAGCTGAATTTATCTGCAAGGGCGTCCGGCATTGTAAGTTTTCTAAGATTTTACTGGCGCTTTTTAATGCCTTCACGCCTTCACAAAAACCAACTTAACTTTTCCGTCGAAAAACTCCTCTTGCGGAGGAATGCGAGCGGGAGCTCGCAAGGTGAATGGAATCTCGCGCGACTCTCCCTTGGGAACTTTTGTCTTTGCAGGAAAATCTAGAAGTTCAGCTATTTTTCCTTCGGCGCTCGCAAACACGTTTATCTCAAAACCATAACCATTTTCCACTTTCACTTTTCTTGTTTGCACGCTTCCAACAACAACCTTCCCAAATGCTAACGAGCTATCATTCAAATCTATGCCCCAAGTGTCATGCGTCAGATTCGCGCTTGCGTAAATCTCCCTAACTTCCAAAACAGGATGCTTGAAAAGCCTAACAAAATTAAAAACCAATGAAAGCAAAGAAAGGCAAATAACAAAAATGCCTACCATCAAATAATTATAAACCGCTCTATTTTTCCGTCGAGAACTTGGCGGCGCGCTAGCTCTTTTTGCCTTTTTGCGCATCTTCCTTACCTTTCCTTTTTCTTCTCGCAAAAAACACAATAATCAAAGCAAGTATCAAAACAAATCCGACTGCAGCAATTCCGCCGTAAACCAAATACTGATTATCAAACAAACTTCTTTTTTCAATTTCCATTATTCGCAAGGTTCCTTCTTTCTCGCTCTCTTTACCAGCATACCTCAGTTTAACTTTCACGTTGTATTCATTGCTCATCTTCCTGGTGTCAAGGAACCACTCCAGCACGCCCTTGCCCCACGGCTCAAGGTCTGTTGGCGATGTTCGGAAGAATTCTGAACTGCTTGAGTTGGAGATGTTCACTTCTGCAAACACTCCTTCAATTTTCTCACCCCAGTTGCTCCTCACATTTATCTCAAACTTCTCCAAAGAATCTGATTTATTCAGCTCATGAGTGAAGTCCACAATCTCGACAAACAAAGTTCCGACGATAAAAGTGGTATTTATAGAGGTTTGCTCGCCGCTATAGTCAATATCAGCCTTTGCAAGATAGTTTCCCCCAGCGAAACCTGTAGTGTCCAGGAACTTCCTGAAATAATTTTTCTGACCCGATTTTATCTCCAATGGCTTAAACTCAAATTTCTCTACCTCTTTGTTTTCGGCGAGAAATATGAAACGAATCGTCGGAGTTATGGTGAGGTCTTGCGTGCCTCTGTTTATAACCTCCAGCTCAACAGGTATTTTTGTGTTCACATTTCCGTTTGGGATGTTCAATCGTGGCTCAATATACTTGCCTGGGAATGGCACAAATATCTTAACCTTAGCGTCGATGTTTATGGACGTGCCAATGAACTTTTGTTCTGAGGGAAGTTCGTGCGCGCCAATTGAAATAGCATGCCATCCTGGCTTGTCAATTTTCTCAGGCAATCTAATTGTTGCGCTGAAGTCACCTCCTCCAACAAGCTTCTTTTTGTCAAGCGTCACGTAATCTGCTAAGTCCCCGCCCACAACTAGCTCAATCTCTTGGTCTGGCTTATCCGACGTAACGCGGTAGTTTAGAGTTATCGTTTTTCCTGGCTCAAAGTTGAATTCTTTAAGCGCAGGGCTAATCCCAAGTGCAGCGCTTGCCAGTCCAGCGCTCCACACGACTGACGCTGCAAACCCAAACGCAACTAAAAAAATTAACCAAACAACTTTCTTTTGCATTTCCAAAATAAAATTCTTATTTTTATAAACTTAGTGTTAACGCGATTTCTCAACTAAGGAATTGCGCAGACATGCCGGCGCGTTTGGAGAGTAAGTCGAGTGCTGCATAGCAAGCAATATAAACTTTCTTAACCTTAATTAAAGATGCTTGAGGTGAAGTTGAAAGCAAAAGTCTTGAGTTTGGAGCCGTTTTACGAGCGAGTTCAGCGAATCGCGCGCCGCTCTCACTCAGGAGAGTATGTTGAATATTTTTTTGTAAATCAGGGATTTAGGAAATTGTGCGAGTTCAAAATTAGAAGCGGCAGCAGGCAGAGAAAAGTAACTTTGAAGTTTCCAATAGAAAAAGGGAAATTGCAAGTCAATGAAGAACACACTTTTTCCGTCGATAATGCAAACGATTTTGTGAAAATTTTGGAGTTTTTCAATTTTCAACTGCACTTAAAGCTGACAAAGAAATTTTCGTGTTGGAAGCCTAACGAACCAAGCGAGCGCGAACTGGGTGTTGAGATAATGCTTGTAACTATTCCGGCTTTAGGCAACTTTGTCGAAATTGTGGCGCACTGCAAGAAGGAAGAGCTCAAAAAAGCAAGGGCAAGGGTAATTGAACTTGCGCGCTCTCTCGACCTCGCAGAAAGTTTGTGGGATTCGCGCTATTACAATGAAATGCAAACTGGAGCGCAAAACAAGTTTTAATGGGACGGCTAGCGAGCAGCAAGATTTTCGTTATCGGTATTTTCCTCTGTTTGTTCCATTTGTTCAGTTTGTGAAGAGTCTTTTGCCTTTTCCAAGTCAAGCAAAACATCTAGAGGATTTTTCACACTTTTGAGTTGCTCGCGAGAGATATGGGTGTAGATTTGAGTGGTTGTTAAGGATGAGTGGCCAAGTAGAGTTTGTATAACCCTAATGTCAGTCCCTTGCTCAAGGAGGTGGGTCGCAAAGCTGTGCCGCAATGTGTGCGGAGTGACTTTTTTGTTTATCCCTGCTTTCACGCGAGCTTTTTTTATTATCTTCTGCACGTTCCGGGGAGTGAGTGGTTTGTCGTCGGAAAAAACATAGCCGTTTGACTTGTTGCGCTCTTTCAAGTATTGCTCAAGTTCCTCGGCAAGCGCGTCAGAGAGGACGAACAGCCGGTCTTTCGCACCCTTTCCCGCGCGCACCCACCCGCTTCTCTCGCTCAAGTTTAGGTCCTCAACTTTCAAGTTGACAAGTTCAGAAACGCGCATTCCGGTTGAGTAGAGCATCGAAATAATCAACCTTGACTTTTTGCGTTTCACCGCGTTTAGCAGCGCCTGCACCTCCTCGCGCGTCAGCACTTCCGGCAGTTTTTTCTCGCGCTTTGGAGTTGGCAAACCTTCTATGCGCTTTCCAAGAATTTCGTTGAAGAAAAACTTCAACGAGGCAGAGGCTAGCATGAGTGTGCTGCGAGATTTTGTGTCAACTAAATTCGCGAGGAAAAGTCGGACATCGCTCTCGTCCAATTCGGCAGCAGGCTTGCCCGCATTTTCAAGAAACTTGCGAACAAAAAAAGTGTAGTTGCGAATTGTCATCGGAGAGAATCCGCGAAGGCGCATCTCAGCATTTAGGCGAGTGAGCTCATCCATGCGAAATCTAGCGCTAGAATGTATTTAAATTTTCACGTGTTTGGCAGGAGAAGTGGCATTCCCTCCCATTAAAACGCTGGGCTTGGGAAAGCAACGTTGCACGCGCTTGCGCTTCGCGCATTAATTTCCTCACCAACGTTAATGCTCTGCCGCCGACAAACTCAGTTTTATCTCAACATCGCGCGTCACGTTGGCGCGCCACGCAAAATTTCACCTCGAAATGCCATCGACGCTAGCTCAATCTTCTCATTTTTAGAATAAAACACACCACACTCA
>RFLC01000044.1 GCA_003694055.1 Candidatus Pacearchaeota archaeon
ACTTTTCGAATGATTCTTCAGGGAGTTCAGGAAGCGGGACAATCGGTTTTCCTCCGATTAACTCTCCCGGCAACATCCCAAGCTCTCCTCCTTCAAACCCTTCACCTCCAAGCTCTCCACCATCCAACAACCCAGAAGTTACCTACTCCAACATTCCGCCAGGGCTTTATGTGTCAAGGTGCGAGGGAATTGGGAGAGTATATACAATACACAACGGCTCTAGAGAGCTAACTGATGAGATAAACCCTGCCTGCGGCTCGGATTTTGAGTTTGGACCAGGAGGATGTTTGTATGAAAGTCCCGCCGATCGCAGATGTTTGGCTAGGGGGAGCGAAACGGTTTTTGGAAGTAGTGAGAATGGTTATGTAACAGTAGAAGATTTTGATGTGCTTAATGGTGGAGATGTGCTAAGAGTGTATCTTGAAGGGATTGATCCCATAGGCAATCATCTAACTATAACTTGGAGTTTTACTTACAATAAATTTGATGGGACGGTTTTGCATGAATCTTTCATACGTTGGACATCTCCCGAAGATCCGGGGGAGGGGATGGAAGCTACGGTAAGAGACGTTCTGGAGAGGCAGTAATCCTTCTTAGCACTGCTGGAGTGGCTGGGCTGGGAGAGCGTAGTTTGCGTTAAGTTGTTGCATGGCTTGGTTAGTTTGCTGGGCAAGGGTTATTGGAAGTTAGGGCATTGAACTTGCGGCGCAACTTTTAGAGTGTTCTTTGGAACAGGTTGTATATACGTATGTATATACAAATCTGCGTGCGGTTCTAGTTGCAAACTCGCTTTTTGGTTTTGCACGGGCCAGTTCCATGCGCTCTTGCTGGCAAAGCAACGCCGGAATGCGTTGCATGCGTTGCCTCAAAACTGCAATTACTTGCGTTTGGGAAAGACAGCACTCGCGCAACTATTTTAAACCTGGGTGTGTTTGGGCATTGATGGAGTTTGAGAACGAGATTTATGCTTATGCGTTGAGGAACGCGATTGAGTTTGGCAAGACGAGCGTTGACAGGGTTTTGCCTAAGTTGTTTCAGCACGGGTTGAGGAAAGAGGATGTTGGAAAGGTTTTGGCAAGGGTTAAAGAGGTGGTTGGCAAGGTTAATTCTCTTTCGCGCGAGGAGCGGGAGAAACTTTTTGAGCGTTACAAGGTGTTTGTGAAGGAGCGCGAGGGAAAGCAAGAGAGCGAGTTGCCTGAGTTGCCTGGGATTGACAAACTTAAAGGCAGGCAGCCGGTGTTTCGCGCAGCGCCGTTTCCGTCGGGAGCGTTGCACATTGGAAATGCGCGCACGTTTGTGCTGAACGCGCTTTATGCAGAGAAGTACAACGGAAAGATGTTGCTTGTGATGGACGACACAATTGGCAGCGAGGAAAAGCGACCGATTGCAGAAGCTTACAAACTGATTATTGAGGCATTTGATTGGCTTGGGATAAATTACGCTAAACCTGTGATTTACAAATCCGACAGGTTGGAGATTTACTACAGCTATGCTGAGAAACTTTTGGAGATGGGCAAGGCATATGTGTGCACGTGCCCGCAGGAGAAGTTGAGGGAGAATCGTGCGAAGGGCAGGGAATGCGCGTGCAGGTCGCTTGGCAGGGAGGAGCAGTTCAAGAGGTGGAGAGAGATGTTTAGCGCGCCGCCGGGGAGCGCGGTGCTGAGGATTAAGACAAGCATGAAGCACGAGAATCCTGCTTTTCGCGACAGGGTTTTGTTTAAGATTTCTAATCGCGAGCATCCAAGGGTTGGGAAGCGTTACAGGGTTTGGCCAACTTTGGAGATGTCGTGGGCAATTGACGACCATTTGCTTGGCGTGACCCACATTATCCGAGGGAACGACTTGCTGATGGAGAGCGAGATGGAGCGATTTATCTGGCGCATTTTTGGTTGGCGCGAGCCAGAGATTGTGCACGTGGGATTGATAAAAATCAAGGGAATTGGGGCGAAGATTTCAAAGTCAAAGGCGCAGAAAGAGGTTGCGAGCGGCGAGCTGTTGGGCTGGGATGACCCGCGCACATGGAGCATTCAGAGTCTTGCGAGGAGAGGGATTCGGGCAGAGGCGGTGAGAGAGTTTGTCAAGTCGCTTGGCCTGACAGCTCAAAACATAAGCGTTCCAATCGAGGCATTGTATGCGTTCAATCGCAGGATTATTGACCCAGTTGCAGAGCGCTACTCTTTTGTTGCAGAGCCGGTTGAGTTGCACTTTTTCGAGGAGTTGCCAGTGAGGGAGGCAAGGGTTAGGG
>RFLC01000045.1 GCA_003694055.1 Candidatus Pacearchaeota archaeon
CTCTGAATCTGCCGCGTAGATATTGCCGTCGGAAAATCTGTCAGCTGGCCATCTGACAACGCTGCTGTTCTCTATGTCGCGCAACGCGAACTCGCTCAAGCCTGAGATATCACCAACGACAAAGTGCCATGCTCCAACCGTGATTGCCCTGCTTGCGTTGTTGTTGCTCTCGTTCCACTCTGTGAAGCTTCCGTTTGTCGCTAAAGGAGGGTCAACAATCACAAATATGTCTGAAGTGCCTAAATCAGCATACCACGCTGTGCTTACCGTAACAGAAGACAAACCACCAACTTGAGTTATTGTTTTGTTTGTGCCGATTTGCGTTCCTCCACTATCTGGATTGCCGTCAAAAAACTGCACAGTTATGTTCTTTGCTGTCACATTGACAAGGTTGTAGACAGTTGCGTTTATCATCACGCTTTCATTCTCAACCGGCGAACTCACATTGAAAACTATGCTTGTTTCGTTAACCATGAAGTCCACGTAAGTTACGTTAAACTGCCATGTCTCGCTTATGTTGGTGTTATTCACTACACTATCCCAGCATGTAACATTCCAAAGATGCAAACCTACTGCAAAATTGTTTACCGCCACGCTGTGCTCCACACCGCTCGTCACATTAATAAAAGACTGATTAACAACAGAGTCTATTGTTAAATTGCAAGTCAAGTTTGTATCTAACGCGTCAGTAGCAGTCCAATTGAACCTCACAAACCCTTGATTAAAATCAATTATGCTTCCGTTAGAGGGGGCGCTTAAACTAATTGCAGGAGGTGTTCTGTCAATCTGGAAGTCGTTCGGAGTAGGCTCGAAACTGTTTCCATCAGGGTCTGTACAGTTTACTGTCCAATTGTGCGCTCCTTCTGCAATTCCCTGAACAGAGAATGAGTTTTGCTGATTCTTATTTATTGTTGTGTCTGTTTGATTCAGAACATCGTCAATGTAAAGTTCGCACTGGGTTATTCCAATTGCATCTAAAGGTGTATAAACAAAAGTCAAGTCAGAGCTGTTCGTTCTGTAACCATCGGCAGGAGAGTCTAGCGTAACATTTGGCGGGGCTTTCACAGTGAAGTTGATAAAAGCAGATTGATTTATGTTGCCGGCGTCATCCCAGCACCGGACATCCCATGTGTAGTTTCCATCGTTTCTAAGCATATACCTCAATGTGTCTGTTCCGTTGCTAGCGTTTATGTTCGGGAATTCCGGAAAGTCGTCTACTGTGATGTTGCACGTCAAAACCGTGTCTAAATTATCTGTGACTGTGAAGTTTAGTGTTACATTGTTGCTTGTCACAATTTCGCCTTGCAAAGGTCCATTTATTGTGAGCAAAGGCGTGTGCGTGTCTATAGTGAACGTCCAAGTTTCTGAGCTGCCGACGAGGTTTGTTAAGTCAGTCACATTCACGCTCCAGTTGTAGAAACCATCTGCTAAATTAGTTAAAGTGAAGTTGTTTATCTGGCCGTTTAAAACTGCGCTCTGGTTTGTTTGATTTGGCTGGCCGTTTAAAATGAGAGTTGCGTTTGCTATATTGTCATTGTCATCTGTAACATTATAATACAAAATAATTGTGGATGAATTGTGCGCGGTGCCATTCGCAGGTAAGGTTAAATTAACAACCGGCGCAAAAGCCAATGTGAAGTTTCTGGTCTCACTGGTCACTATATTCTGCGAACTGTCAATGCAAGTCACGTTCCAGAGTTTGAATCCTCCTTGTGAGAAACTAACTGTTCTGTTGGTAATTGCCCCACTAGTTGCAGTGTGCGAATCAACAACCTCGCTGTTTACAGTGATGTTACACTCAATGGTTGTGTCAATGTTGTCGGTTGCGTTGTAGCTGAAATTGACTGTGTCTGTAAATAGCTGTATTCCTGCAGGAGGATAAAGCAGAGTTATGTTGGGCCCTCCTAAATCAACAGTGAAAGTTCTCGTCTCAGAGGTGTTCTGCAAGCCGATTAAATCAAAGCAGGTTACATACCACGTGTGAGCGCCTTCAGAAATTCCCTGCACAGTAAAGTTGTTTTCCTGCCCGTTTGCTATCGCGCTTGAATTTGTTTGGTTTAAAACATTGTCAATGTAAAGATCGCACCTGCTCAAGTTTGTGTTATCAGAAGGTGTGTAGCTTAAATTGAAAGTACTTGTGTTGAAAAAGGAATTGTTGGCTGTGTTCAAAGCTATGGTAGGATATTCTGTTATGTTAATTAAACGCGTCTCGCTCGCTCCTAGATTGCCCGCATCGTCAGAGCAAGTCACGTTCCAAAGCTTCTCTCCGTCGGTCAAGCCAGTAATCTGGCGGTTTGTTAAACTGCCGTTTGCAGCGCTGAAACCTGTGTCTGAGACCTCGCCAACATAAAGGTTGCAAGTCAAGGAGGTATCAACGCTATCTGTGACAGTGAAATTAAAGTCAACAGTTGAGCTGTTTGATTGGGTGTTATTAGCTGGCAGGTTTAGCGTTACATTTGGAACGTTTAAGTCAACTGTGAAAGTCCTTGGAGTGCCGTTTACTGCTGTAAATCCTCCTGTGTCAGTTACATTCACATCCCAAGTGTAAACGCCCTCAGCAAGATTAGTTAAAGTGAAGTTGCTGTACTCTCCGTTTAAAACTGCGCTCTGGTTTGTTTGATTTGGCTGGCCGTTTAAAATGAGAGTTGCGTTAACCAAACCGTTGTTGTCGGTTGCGTTGTAAATTAAAGTTATATTCCCTGTCGTTGTGAAAGTGTTGTTTGCTGTTATTAAAGCAACTGTCGGCGGCTCGTCAGTAATTGTGAAGTTGCGCGTTTCGCTTGCTCCTAGATTGCCTGCATCATCTAAGCAAGTCACGTTCCACAAATGAAAACCTGCGCCTATTGTTTCGGTAAAGTTTACAAAACTGCCATTTTGAGCGGAAAAGTCGTTTTCCAAAACACTGCTGTCAACAATCAAGTCGCAAGTTAATGTTGTATCAATGTTATCGCTCACACTAAAGTTAAAAGTGACGGTGCTTATCCCTATGCTTTCATTTGCTAGTGGATTATACAACGTAATTGTTGGAGCTTGCGTGTCTATAGTGAACGTCCAAGTTTCTGAGCTGCCGACGAGGTTTGTTAAGTCAGTCACATTCACGCTCCAGTTGTAGAAACCGTCTGCTAAATTAGTTAAAGTGAAGTTGCTGTACTCTCCGTTTAAAACTGCGCTTTGGTTCGTGATGTTTGGCTGGCCGTTTAAAATGAGAGTTGCGTTGGCGATGTTTAAGTCAACGTCAGTTGCGTTGTAAATTAATGTTAAGTTTGTTGAGTTTGTGAAGGTATTGTTCGCTGGACTTACTAGAATTACACTTGGTGCATTCGCGCCTCCCCCTACTGTAACAGTTGTGGTTGTCGTGCCGTTATAATTAGAGTAGGTTGAGGTAGCTGCGCACCTAATTGTATTGGTTGAGATAGAGCTTCCCTTAATTTCAAAGGTAACATTTTGGTAGGTTGAATCAATTTCTCCGAGGTTTTGGGGATTGCTAGTTCCGGTGTTCAAAACTAAACTCCCTGAGCTTCCGATGTCCTGCCACCCGCTTCCGCTGTTGTATTGCGCATAAACTTGCGTGTTTGTGCAATTTCCATCTGCGCATCTTACTTGGCAGGTCATATTAAACACCTCGTTCACACCAATTGCAGGATCTGTCAAAGGATCCACAAGCTCTGCCTCCAAGAACCCCAAAGATTTGAAGCTGGCAATATCCATATAAGAAAGCCTGCTGCTGTCCCACTCATGCGTATACTTTCTTTGCTTATTGTCGCTGTTATAAATATTCACAACCAACTTTAATCTGTCAGATGGAGCCAATCGTAAAGCAGAAGATGGAGCAGTGCAACTGCCGGTGAAGGTACCTGCTGTTGAAGTTATCCTAACTCCTCCCGTTGAGTCATCTCCTCTCTTGCAAATCAAAGTGTCTCCAGAACTGTTTGTTATGTATGCTTTCCAAGTTATGTATCCTTTGTTAGCTTTGCCAGCTGTGAAGTAACCGCTGAAGCTGACTGTTGTGCTTGCGCCAATTAGCACGCCATTGTTTCCCATTGCTGGAGAACTAGCGGTATCCATGGTTACTAAACTGCCAGCATTAAGAGTTAGTGAGACATCGTTAATGGCTACATCCTGACTTTGCGAAAGGTTTATGTTAGCAGAGGAAGTGTAACTAGTTGTAGAGCTTTCATACCACCTTCCTTGCAAAACCGGTGCAGAAGCATTTACATACCAAGTTGTTGAGTTTCCAACGTTCGCATTTGCGCTGTTGTCTGTGCAGTTCACGCTCCAGCTGTGCAAGCCATTTCTTAAACTTTGGTTAAAATATTGCGGCACACTTTCAGTTATTGTTTGGTCTGTTTGCTTTACTTCCCCATCGACAATTAGGCTACATTGCTCAACCGCGAGATTGTCTGTCACATTATAAGTAAACTCAAAGAAACCATCTGTGTCTGTGGTGCCGTTTGGAGGCGCGATGAGCGTGACAACAGGCGGAGAATTATCTGGAGGTAAGGAAACATTGATAATCCAAGTTTCGCTTGAAGCAGTGTTGGAATTTATGTCAGTACAATTAATGCTCCAGTTATGAACCCCGTCTGAAAGGACTTTCGTGAAGTTCTGCACAACGCCGTCAGTTATTGAGGTATCTGTATCAACAACTGAATTGTCAATAATTAAACTACAAGAGCTTGTTGCTGCATTATCTGTAACATTGTATTCAAACAATATCTGCCCGTCTGTATCAACGCTGTTGTTTGGCGGCGCGATGAGAGTTATGTTAGGCCCGGTATTGTCAGGTGTTGCACTGTACTTTATATAAATGTCCACAACCTCTGGAATTTCCTTGTTCGCGTGACCTGCATCTGCTATAACTCTAATTGTGAAGTTCTGCCCACTCGGTGTTTGCGAAAACAAGTCTGTTATGTTAACTTCAACGGCATCAACAGTACAGCTGCTTGTGGGAGTGACGCAACCGGTACTAATTAACGCATTTGTTATCGGTACAGTAATACCCGCACTTGCATTAACTGCAGTTGAGTTTATATAAGGGTAAACAATAACATTATTGAAATTCGTCCACGTCTGCTTTCCAGCGCAATTTGTGCCTTTTAAATCAGCGCCAACAATCCTAATTATGATATCACCATCAACAAGATCTGTTGACTTGATTCCTGTGTCAATCTTGAGCCATTGGCCATCATTAGCGGCCTTGTCCTTTAATTTAAGCTTATTGACTGAGCCGTCAGTTTCATAGTCAAAGTCAAACATTGTCGTAGTTGCAGTATCTTCCGGGTTTTTTCCGGCTTGTGCTTGAGAGTCATCTGCTGTGGCCCAGCCATTGATTCTAACAGCCCAGCTTCCAACGTGATTAATAGGGTTGCTATCGCTCGAGAAATTGAAATCAGAAGCAATGCAATAAGGCGTGCTGACATTGAAAGTCCTGTTAGTGCTAAAACCAAAGTTCAATGAGGGCGAGGCATCATAACAACCAATACTCCAGTTGTAACTCCCGTCAGCAAAAGATTGGGTAATTGTTTCTAATGCTCCTGAAGTTACATTAGTATCTGTTTTGTTCAACACGCCATTGATGTACAAACTGCAATTGCTAATTCCTGATATGTCTGTCGCATTGTAGTTGAATGTTATAACATCTGTTGAGCTGTTGTAAAAATCTACCGGCGAAACCAAAGTTATGCTCGGAGGTTGCGTTTCCACAACACTTAAATTCCAAGTTGTTGAATTTCCAACATTTGCATTTGCGCTGTTATCCACGCAACTAACTTTCCACAGGTAATCTCCATCTAAAAGCGTCACATCAAAAGTTTGGTTGACCCCTTCAGTGATTGTTGTGTCAGTTGCATTTATCTGCCCGTTTATATACAAACTACAATTTGCTATTGCGAGGTTGTCAGTTACATTATAAGTAAATGTTATACTCCCGTCATTGTCCACTGAATTGTTCGGAGGCGCGATGAGCGTGACAACAGGCGGAGAATTGTCCTGCGGCAATGAAACATTAATTATCCAAATTTCTCCAATTGCCGAATTTGAGCTTGCGTCTGTGCAGTTCACTGTCCAATTGTGCAACCCATCTGATAGTGCTTTTGTGAAGTTCTGCACAACTCCTTCAGTGATTGTTGTGTCAGTATCAGCAACAGAATTGTCAACAACCAAACTGCAAGAGCTCACACCAACATTATCTGTAACATTGTATTCAAACAATATCTGCCCGTCTGTATCAACGCTGTTGTTTGGCGGCGAGAGCAATGTAACATTTGGCGCAACACTATCAATAAAAGCGTTCCTTCCGTCAAAAAATGTAACTGCTGTTTCAAGATACTTTCCTGTTGGCGTCCCTGTGTTTAAAGTCTGCGCGCTTCCCCAACTTCCGCCGGTGTAGTTCCAAAGCCAAGTTCCAATGTTTGTTTTCTTGCTGTTCACTGAAGTCAAAAGTTTATCGCTTAACGAATGCTTTGCCAAATCAACAGGGACTTTTACCCCCACTCCAGTCGGACCTCCAGAAAGTTGTTGAGAGGTAGACCAGCCGTTTGTCGTGTCCCAAGTCACCCAGCGCATTCCCAAATCAGTTTTCTCAGTGAAGGTTATGTGTAGCTTTGCAATGCTGGAGTTAGTTTCCCATTCCATGTCATACAAATAACCCTTTCCTCCCTCAACCTGCGTTCCAATCTGCTGCCATGTTCCACTCCAAGCGCTTCCATCCCAAAGCTCTGCTTTCGTGACTTTGTTTTGCCCATCGCTAGCAACCACAACAATCCTGTCATGCCCGTAAATAACCCCTCTCTCAGAGTCGTTGAAAGCAAAACCTCTTGCTCTCAAGGTTCCGCCTTTTCCTGTGGCAATAGTAAAACCATTTATAGTCGTTGCCGTGCCCCAACTATTCGTTGAGTTTGTGTAGGTAGCATACTTCACAGCTCCTGTGTTGTCAATCCACAAAACCATTCCATCTCCTGAAGTTCCCTCCCAAGCGCCGTCGGCAACACCTGACTCTTTTGCAGCCGCACCGTTCAATGAAGTTCCCCAGTTCTGCTCAGTTCCCCACGCTGTGCCGTTCCAAATGCTTGAGTAAACACCATAAGTTGAGCTTTCGTAAACAAGCATTATCTTATCTGAAGTCGGATCTGATTTCAATGTTAGCCAATGTGGTTGTCTTGCAGTTGTGTAGGTCTGCTGCGCGCTCCAAGTACCGTTCCACGTTTTGTAGTAAATCGCTCCTGCAGCCTCTCCGTAAACCACCAATCCCTCGCCGCTTTGCTGCTCATAAGCCACGTCTGCATAAAGAATAGCCTTGCCGGCAAACGTCGGGCCGTTTGTAGTCAGTGAGGTCCCTGCATCCCAGCTCTGCGTTGCGTTGTTAAACACAAAAACTTTTGCTTGCGAAGGATTCCCGATATCAGTTGCGAGCAACAAAACCTCTGAAGAATTCGTCGGAGACGGCACCATTCTCAACATCGCAATTGCATTTGCTAAACCAGAGGCAAGAGTGTTCTCTGTTCCAACGCTTCCGTCAGGATTAACAAACCTCCAATAAACTGTTGATGAGGCAGTCGCGGCATACGCAACCAAGCCTTCACCAGCAGTGTTGACAGGATCAACAATATAATCAAATTCCACGCTCCCTCCAACAACCCTCAAATCAAAAACGGATTGAGAATTAGCTAAATTGCTTAAAACAACCCTGTTGAACTCGTTTGAGTTCAAACTCTGAAATTCGGCAATTAGCTCTGTTCCGTTTTCTTCATAAACCTCAATTCTCGGATTTCCAGAAACAACTCTCGGAAAAACTGTTATATCATTTTCTGACGTTAATTTTCTCTCAAACTCCACTCTCACGTAATGCCCATCGGGGATTGTCTCGCTCCAAATCCCGTCCAAACTTTTAGTTTCATTGTAAATGTCTGAAATAAATGTTCTGTTCTCATCCAAATGCTCTGCCTTTGTTATCACAATTATCTCAAAAGTTTGCTCTCCTCCGCCCAATCCATCAACAACCCACTCAACCCTATCTATAAGTCCATTCCCATTCGTATCTTGTGCCTCAAAAGGCAAGATGATTCCCTTCTCTTTCCAATAAACTTTTATTTCTCTTTTTGAACTAACAACTTCACCAATGTCTGTAAATATCCGGATGCTTTTGTGAGGCAGAGCCTCTGGGGAACGCACTCTTACAACTTTTTTTCTTGGGCGTGAGCTTAAAACCTCTAAAGAGGGCCCAGGTGTAAAGTATCTTATGTAAATTCTGCCTCTCCCTGCTAAAACAACCTCTTTCTTTTTCCTAGCAATTCCAAGTGCATCAAGAAGCATATCTATTAAGCCAGGTTCTCTAGTTTTGAAGTTTATCTCTTTAAGCTCACCACTGGCTAGCTCCTCTTTAACACTGATATCATACGCTTCATACGGAACTTTCACACTAACTTTCTGCCAATCCTTAAGCTGAAGAGTCAATTTATTAAAAACTGGTTGACCAATAACAATTTCGTCAGGGTTCTCGAAGGCTGGCTCCTTCTTGAAGTTCTTGAAAGTATTCTTCCCAACAGCAAGAGCATTATCTCCGTCTCTCCCTGACAACCCGATAATACCATCTGAAGAAATATTATTATTTTCCTGCCCCGCTATCTTGCTCTCTCCAGACTCATTAGCATCACCAGCAACGCCTCCTATCTCTCCAAGTTTAGCCGAGGGTCTTTCAATCCCTTCTACAACTTCAAACTCAAATATTTCACTTTGTGAACCAGATACTACTTCCAATCTATAGTGGCCAGCTTCGTGAGGTGAAAAAACAAAAAGATTGCCACGACCAGTAGAGATGTATGAAGTTGAAGGTGTTGTTATCTTTATTGAATAATTTTCATAATCCCTAAGGTCGAGCTTGATTTTCTCTCCGAGAACATAGGTTTCTTTAAGATTGTTAGAAAGAGAGCCGCGAGATAGTTGGGAAGTTATTATCAGCGCCACTAACGCTAAAAACAAACCAATTCCAATACTTGCTTTTATCACCCCTTTTTTATCCATTTTTGTAACTCTGCAGAGTTATCTAGTTACCCTGAGTAGAGGTTCAATGTAGCCCACACATGCATGACTAAAATTAGTCGTCATTTGCCTTAATAAGCTTTGTTGCTGTCCACTTTCCCCCTTTACGCTAGCCGCTCTCACGCCTCTGCTTTTCCGCGCGCAGATGAACTCAAGCGCTCCCAGGCTTGCTACGCATGCGCTAATTAACTGCAGTTTATTGCCAAGAGGAATGTTGCAAGGTAAGGGTTTTAGTGAGCTAGCCCTCGCTAAAGCGCGCGTTCTAGCGGATGGAAAGCAAAGTTATTCGTTACTTTCCTTTTCATGCGCAACAATGCTTGTTTTGGC
>RFLC01000046.1 GCA_003694055.1 Candidatus Pacearchaeota archaeon
ATCTTCTTTTGTGTATGTAGATAGCTGTCTTTTAAGTAGATATACATCAGGAAGAATATTCTTTGTTTCAAAGATTATTTTTTCAATAGCTTCTTCAGGATGTACTTCTATTTCATTTAAGTTAATCGATTCGTTTCTATCTTTTATTATAATTAGATTCGCCATATGCACTAAACTAAATTAAATTAATTTAAATAACTTCCCTCTTACGACCACGGAGACAAATTGGATATGACAGCTAAACCGCAAATAAATTAAAACCCTTGCTTTTGTAAAACGATGGATAAGAAGAAGCGCATTAAGTCTGTTACCTTGTTTTATTACACAAATCGGAAGATTCAAGAGTATCTTGTTGAGTTTGGCAAGCGTCGAGAGGTTGTGCCGAGGTATTATGAAAGTTTCGGCAAGCGCCCGGATGTTTTGGAGTATCCGACAGATGTAGCCAACCTTGCAAAGCGCGGCGCGACTTCGTTCCACTGCTCAGAAGAGTTGTGGAAAAATCCGCTTGAGCTGAGCACATCGCTAAGCCGCCAGGAACTCAACGCCTTGCGCGAGGGTTGGGATTTGCTGATTGATGTTGACTCGCCTTTCCTCGACTGCTCGCGAGTTGCGACAAAGCTCATCCTGCGCGAACTTCTTTCTCACGGCATATCCAACTTTGGAGTTAAGTTCTCAGGAAGCAAGGGTTTTCACATCCTAGTTTCATGGAACGCATTTCCGAAAACTTACCTCGGAGAGAAAACAAGCGAGATGTTCCCGGAATGGCCGCGAGCAATTTGCGAGTACCTTGCGCAAAAAATTAGAGCGGATTACAACAGAGAGGTTGCAAAGCTCGGGATTAGTGCAAAGCATGCGAGCGAGCGTTTGCGCGTGAGCGAGGAAGAGCTGACAGAAACGGTCTGCCAGAAGTGCGGGGGAAAAGCGAGCAAAGTGACCATTGCAAAGTTTGAGTGCGGAGTGTGCGGCGCAGTTGTGGAAAGAAAGATTTCAAAGTTTAGCAAGCAAAAACTGAAGTGCATTAACTCAGATTGCCGGGGTTTGCTTTCTCTGGTTGACAAAAAAGAGCATTTTGTGTGCGAGAGTTGCGGCGCGACGACTTGGCGAAAGGAATTGAAAGATAGTTTTGAACTGCGCGATGCAGAGAGGTTTGAGGAAGGCGTTGCTGGAAGCAAGCTTGCAAGCTTAGACCTCGTGCTCGTTGCTCCCCGGCATTTGTTCCGCATGCCATACTCCCTCCACGAGAAGACTGCTCTCGCAAGCGCAGTGATTTCGCCTGAAGAACTTGAAAGCTTTGTGCCGCAGATGGCAAACCCGATGAAAGTCAAGTTGAGAGAGTTTTATCCTGCGAACAAAGAGAACGAAGCAAGAGAACTTCTAGCAAAAGCTTTGGAATGGAAGCGCAGCCAGGTGGAAGAATCGGCAACGCCGCGGGAACATAAAAAGGATTTTGAATTCACAGGAAAGGTAAGCGAGGAACTATTTCCCCAGCCAATAAAAAAATTGCTAAAGGGTTTGCGAGACGGGCGCAAGCGCGCGCTTTTTGTTCTTGTAACATTTTTGCGCTCGCTTAATTTTTCAAAAGAAGAAGTGAAAGCGTATGTTGAGAGATGGAATGCGCGCAACGAGCCGCCGCTGAAAGAGGGCTACATACGCACGCAGCTTGAGTGGCACTTCAAACAGCGTCGGAAAATCCTCCCGCCAAATTACTCAAACGAAAGCTTTTACAAAGACATCGGGCTTTTGACATCTCCTCCAAGGGATAAGAATCCAATTTCAGAAGTGATGCGAAAGTTGCGCTCTAACTCGCGCTAGGGCGTTCCTAACGCAAACTCCGAATTACCGACGAGAATGCAAGGTTTGGTTGTGCAAAACTTCCATTCTAGCGCAACCAAGCAAAATGCGCATTATGAAAATTTGCAAGAAAGAGCGCGCTCAACTTTCAAGCTGTTTGCAAGAGCAGGGCGCTGCTGGAAGCGTATACTGCGTTAACGCAAGCTTTAAATAATGCCGTTAACATGAGTTTACAGAGCTGAAAGGAGGCACGAAAAAATGGGAGAAACGAAAGAAATCGCGCACACAACGAACTGGATATTGCTAGGGTTGCTGATGCTTATCCCAGGGCTAATCAAACTTTTCTTGATGGGTCCTGCAGCGATAACGCAAATGTTGACCGGACTTGGCGTGCCAGCTCCGCAGTTTTTCGCATGGGTGCTTATCCTTTCCGAGATTGTGTTTGGAGTGCTAATCCTTGCGAAGTGGAAGCTTGAGTACACAACCTGGGTGCCAATAATTATACTGCTAGTAGCAGCGTTTACATTTTACTGGTATGGCCCTGGTAAATGGCCTAGCGGTCCGAACTGGGTGCAAATTCTAGCGCACATAACCCTGGCCTCGAACTACTGGCTCTTAGGAGCAAGCGCGAAATCGAAGTAATTTGTTTTTTTATTTAGTTTGTCTTTTTTATTTATCTTATGAATGCTAAATGAAGAAAGTAGTGGTAATTGGCGGAGGATTTGCAGGCTCTTTAATCGCGAAAAAGCTGGAAGGTAAGTTTGAAGTCACTTTAGTTGACACGAAGGACTATTTTGAGTTCACTCCAGGGATTTTGCGCAGCATAGTTGAGCCAACTCATGTGAAGAAAATCCAGGTTTTGCACACGCATTACTTGCGGAAGGCGAGAGTTATTGTCGGAAGAGTGAGCGAGGTTACCAAAACCGAAGTTAAAGTTGGAACGAAGCGCTTGAAGTATGATTACCTTGCTGTGTGCAGCGGCTCTCACACCGAGCCGCCGTTTAAAGAGCATGGCATCGTGCTTGCCAACAGAGCGAACGAGCTAAGGGAGTGCCACAGCTCTCTGCATGATGCTAAAAAGGTTGTTATCGTTGGCGGCGGTCTGGTAGGAGTTGAGCTTGCAGGAGAAATAGCATGGAAGTATCCTGAAAAAGAGTTGACAATAATTCACGCAAAGCCGCGCTTGATGGAGCGACTGCCTGCGCGCGCAGCAAAGCTGGCAGAACGCTACCTAACTAAAAAAGGAGTTGAGATATTTTACAACGAAAGGGTTGAGCAGATTAAAGACCACACTCTCGTCACGCGCTCGCGCAAGAAATTCAAAGCAGACATGTTCTTCCTGTGCACTGGGATAAAGGTCAATTGCAGTTTCATGCAAAAGAATTTCTCGAGTGCGATTGACGAAAGAGGCAGGCTCAAGGTTGATCAGTGTTTGAGAGTGGTTGGCACACGCAATGTGTTTGCTGCAGGAGATGTAAATGATTGCAAAGTTGAGAAAACCGCGCAGAACGCTGAGCTTCAAGCAGAGGTGGTTGTGAAAAACATCTGCGCGCTAGAAGATGGGCATAAGATGAAGGAGTATGTTCCTAAGCAAACTCCGTTGGTGATTAGCGTTGGCAAATGGTATGGCATATTTGTCAAGGGCAACTTCGCTTTTGGAGGCATTGTCCCTGCGCTAATGAAAGGCGCGATAGAAAAGTGGGAGATAGCGAAAAAGAAGAAGATTTAGTTGAGAGCATAATTTACTTCTTAGTAGTTACTCAATCGAAAAGCTTATATAGAGTTACAAACTGGCAAAAACATGTCAGAGGACGAGGTTATTATTGAGATTGAGAGAGAAGCGCACAAAGGCGACGGCGCAACAAAGCCGAGAGATGATAAAGGATCAAAAGTCAGCATGCAGGGGCAGCAGAGCGAGTTGGACAAGGTAATGAGAGAGTTTGAGCAAGCAAGACAAGCGATGGAAAGCCCACAGCAACCTGAAATAGCGCGGGGAGATTCGTCTAGTGCGCTTTCTGAAGATTATGCTATGCCCAGGGCTGTTGAGCAGAGATTGCGCGCGTTGGGAGTTTTTGATGTTCTTCAAACTAAAGAGAGCGAGTTAGAGGAAAAAGCCGAAGAGTTGGAAGCTGAGCCAGTGAAGAGAGACCAGCCAAATGGAAACCCTGATTCTAATAGAGTTAATTATGTTGTCTGCTCAAACGAGCAAAGCTGCGCAATTGGAGGCCAGAGAATTGCTTTAAGAGAAGGAGCAGAGTATTGTGCGAACTGCGGAAGTAAAACTAAAATTCTAGCTCCTGCTCCTGATGATGTGGTTGTTGTCAGAGAAGTTTTAAGAGAGGCGCGCGCCATCAAAGCACCTGCGCAAGCAAAGAAAAATGGTGTAAAGTTTGTTGAAGACCCAAGAAGAGCAATATTTAGGGTTGCAAGAGAGAACGGATATTTTGTTGGCTCGTGGAGTTTTATCGCAAATACACCAGAAGATTTACCTGGAGGTTACAAAACAAAAAGCAATTCTGCACTTGTTTTCAGGCAACAAGAAGATGAAGAATTTGCCCGTATCGCAAAAATAAGCTTTAGGACAGTTTATAATGGTGAAGAAACAGACTATTATGCAAATGGCGAGGTTGTGGTTTATTCTGAAGATGCTGTTGATGATATGACGAAAATAGCAAAACAGATTGGAGAAGAAAAAAATCAAACACTTGAAGTTTATTTAAACGAAGAACCATACCCATTTTCACTTTTCCCCCCACGAGCGAGCGCTGATATAAGGAACTCCTCTGAAAAGATTACTCTTAGAACTTTCAAAGATTTTCGGAGAGGTTTAAAAAGGGCAGGCATAGAAAGCGAGCAACGTACAGTTTTCGAGTGGGACACTCCACATGAGCCTATTTATTTTTTTGTGCCAAATTCTTCTAGCGAGTTTATTAAAAAAGGATTGTTTGGAAGAGAAAAAAGATTTTCCCAAACTTCTTATGTTCTAGGAGGTTTTTTAGTTTATCAAACTGACAACTATGGCGATATTCTAAGCTATTTTGGAAAGCGTATGCGAATAGGAAGGTATATTAACCCCCACTCCAACTGGGAACTCTGGGCATATGGAAGAGAAAGCCGGGAGATTTTGCTGCCGCCAGTTCTTGAGCTCGCGCGCAGGCATGGCATTACTCTTGGTGTGGTAGAAGCTGAACGGCAGAGCGAGATTGTTAAGGTAAAAAGAAGGAAGGTTGGCGGTTAGTCACTCTCTCCCTAGCCATTCTTTTTTGAGTTCTTTAAATTTTCCGTCGAGGATTGAGTCGCGGATTTGTTGCATTAGTGAGAGCATGAAGTGGAGGTTGTGTATGCTTGCTAATCGGAAGTAGGTTAGTTCTTTTGTTCGGAAAAGGTGGTGGAGGTAGGCGCGGGTGTAGTTTGCGCAAGTGTAGCAAGTGCAGTTCGGGTCTGCGGGGCAAGTGTCAAGAGCATAGCTTGCAGAGCGAATGTTTATCCTGAACTTGTTTTCTAGGTTTCCGCCTGAACGCGGGAGGATGTAGAGCGAGCCTCGGCGAGCGATGCGAGTTGGTTCGACGCAGTCAAAGGTGTCTATCCCTCTTTCCACGCACTCAAAGATATCCTCAATTCCGCCAATGCCAAGCAAGTGTCTTGGGCGTGAGTCAAGTTGCGGGACAACCCAGTCAAGTATGCGGTGCATGTCAGACTTGCTCCTGCCGAGCGAGCCGCCAATTGCCAAGCCGTCAAACGACAACGCCTTGATGAACTCAGTTGAACGCTTACGCAAGTCTTCGTACTCTCCACCTTGGATTATGCCGTAAATTGCTTGCTCCTCCTCATGCTCTTCAAGCGAGATGAGTGCCCACCGGTGCGTGCGTTCTAAAGCCTGCCTTGTGTACTCGTAACTTGAAAGCGGAGAGGTGCATTCGTCAAACGCAAAAATTATATCACTCCCCAACGCTGCCTGAATTTTCATTGACTCTCTTGGACCTATCTTGCTCAACTCCCCGTTCCTTGGGTTTTTGAAAATCACGCCGTCTTCTCTCACCTCTGCAAGTTTTCTCTCGCCCTCTACTGCTTTCTTCTTGCCTGGGAAAATTGTTCCTAGTTTGTTTATGCCGTGCTCTTTTCCAAATCCGAGCGAGAACGCCTGGAAGCCGCCAGAGTCTGTGAAGATTGGCTTGTGGAAGTTCATGAAGTTGTGCAAGCCGCCGAGCTGAGCGACGCGCTGCTCGCCGGGAGAGAGGTGCAAGTGATAGGTGTTTGCTAGCACGCACTGCGCTCCTAGCTCGCCCAAATCCCGTGAGTCAAGCGCTCGCACGCTGGCAAGAGTTGCAACTGGCACGAAATAAGGAGTTTCAATCTCTCCGCGCCTAGTTCTAATCACTCCAGCCCTTGCGCGAGTTCCCTCGTGTTCCTTCACAACCCTGAACGAAAATTCAGCCATGAATTTACCAACTTTGCATGGTTTTAAAGTTTTGTTGGCGCAGGATGGCGCGCCGCGTTTTTTCGCGGCGGCGCGCAGGCGTTTGAGCGTGCGCAAGCAGTGAGTTGTTGTGTGGGAGATTGTATATACAAGTGTATATACGCAAAGCCGCAGGTTACTAGCACCGCGCTCACTGGCGTTCGCGCGAGGCGCGAGAGTTTGAGCGCGCTCCACGCTCAACTCTCAGAATTTCCAATAATTTTCTTAATTGC
>RFLC01000047.1 GCA_003694055.1 Candidatus Pacearchaeota archaeon
ACTGCAAGACAAAGTTCCCTGCTAGCGTCTCGCCGCTCCGGGCTGGCTCAATCTCAACAATTGCGCGAGCTGTAGGAGAACTAACTTGAGTTAAAAGGATGTAGCTAGCAAATCCAAGCAAGAAAGCGAGAAGAACAACTAGCAAAAAGCGAGAGTTTTGCTTGCGCGGAAAACGCTTTCCATTGTTTGAGCTTGCGCCACTTGTAGCGCTTGGCTTTGGAGCGCTCGGCGGCGCGCCCGCACTGTCGCTTGCCCTCTCGCGAAAACTCTCAGGCAGCTCTTTCCCAAGGTAAACGCTCACAACCTTGTTCCCAACGCGCTTGTTCTCATACCAATACGGGCCGTAGCGTTTGCCCTTTTTGTAGGTATATTTCTGAAAAGGCATGTAGGACAACCTCTTTTCCAAAATTACTAGCCCTTAAGGGTATAAAAGCATTTCTTCGGTTCTCCTACATTTCAAAATACTTCTGTTGGCGTTTCAACTCCACATATTTCTTGTACAACACCTCTACATTTTTTTCGCAAACATAATCATGGTGCCTAAACCCTCCTCCAAAACTTTTCGGTATGTGCATGAGTTCATGAATTATCACTTTATCTTGTTCATCTTTCGGCAAGCGATCGAATCGCTCTAAAAATTCAATTGCGTAAAATGCCTTAATTCCCATTGCAAGTTGCATTACCTTACCAATTGTATGACAACGCGCGATAGTGGAACGAGAACCCGAGCCGTAACTCCTAATGCATTTCACGCGGGAGAGGTCAAGATGCGACATTCCCAAGGTGCGAGCAATCTCCTCCATGCGTTCTTGCAAATCAGGCGCAAGCTCATAACTCATCCTCTTTCTTTTTTTAGCCATCCCACAACATACCTTATGGATTTTTAACCCTTACGAAAACGAACTCACTGCCAGAACAGAACGAGCTCATCTAATTATGGTAACAATAGAAAGGTTTAAATACACTTATCTGAAGCTCGCCATATGACAAATGGAAGAATGGGGTTTAATATGCTCCATGAAGAGAGTGAAGTAGAGAAGAAGTTAAAGGTGCGCTTCCTTCCGCCAAATAAGGAACCTTTTAGGTATTACATTGGAAGGAGGGTAGAGATTATCTCGTCCTTAGGAGTGGCTCGCGGAGTTTATCGGGGAACTACTGAGCAAGGGCAAGTGGTTTTACAGCCGCACATTAAGGAGTGCTATTATCCAGACAAAAGCAGAAGATGCTATGAAACTAAAGATCCGCAGTTTATTCGGTATGAGGCAGTTACATCTATGACTCCCCTACCCAAAAACCTTTGGAATAAATGGGCAAATGCGCGCCGCGGACCTGAGAACAGAACCAACGGAAGTTCTTAAGAGTGGGTAAGTTAAGAGCACCAAATAGTGCCAGTCAGGCGCGCTCGCCAGCCGCTCGCGCGCTGCCATTCAAAAGACGCGCACTCTTCTCGCCGTGCGAAGCCCGCAACATCAGACGCTGTTGGAAAGCGCGTGATGTTAAACAAGTTTTGCGCGCTAATCCGTTCAAGATTTAACAACTAAAGAAGCAAGAAAAGAAATTAGAGAAAGTGCAGAAGAGTATAACCCAAACAGAATTAAGTTTCTTTTCGAGACTAGGTTAAGTGAGAACATTGCGTGGATTGCTCCTAACCCGACGACAAATGCGATTAAGGTTGCGAGCGCGAGCGTTGGAGTGAGGGCAACTTTGGATAGCGTGAGAGCGTTGGCACCGAGAATTACAGGCACTGCCATGAGAAAAGAGAACTTTAAAGCGTGCTTTTCTTTCATGCCAAGCAAGAGCGCAGAGGCTATCGTGATTCCGCTCCTCGAAACACCCGGGAAAATTGCAACTGCCTGAGCAACTCCCACAAAGAGCGCTTTAGATAATGATGGCGGAAACCCTTGCTCATTTGCGCGCGCTTGCGTTGCGAGCTTATGTTTGTTCGCGGCGATGAAGAGAGCCAACGCACTAACCCCAAAACCTAAACTGACTAAAAATAAGTTACTAAAAACGCTCTCGAAATACTTCTCAAACACCACGCCGACAACGCCAGCTGGAATGGTCGCCACAACAAGCGCAACGAGTAACTTGCCCTCTTTGCTCTTGAAGTTTGCGGTTAGAAAAGCACGCGCAAGTTCCACAATATCCTCGCCAAAATAAACAAACACCGCCATCAATGTGCCAAGGTGAACAGCAGTTGTGAATGCTAATCCCTCGTTCAAACCAATAAAATGTTCTGCGAGAGCAAGATGACCTGAACTAGAGATTGGGAGCCATTCTGTGATGCCCTGCAAAAGCGCTAGGAATGCCTGCCCAAGAACCTCGCCAACGCTGCTCGTGTGCAACTGCATCACCAAACGCAGAATAGAAACTTTTAAATTTAACCATTCCTTTATATCTGCAAGTAAAAACAGCACAATATTTGGGAAAAGCATAACGTTTAAAAAAGAGGTATATTTAAGAGAAGGATGATTTTTGGAAAAAAGGGAAGAAAGTGCGAGAGTTGCGGCTCAGACTGCGACGATAAATTTAGCTATTGCCCATACTGCGGGAAAAATCTCATCACCCCTGAGAAAGAGATGCGCGATTACGGATTGCTTGGCAGAACAGATACGCTGCCTGCGCGCGAAGAGCAACTTCCTGCAGGACCAATTGACCAGCTTCTCAACAATCTCATCAACAGTTTGGTGAAATCTCTCGACAAGCAGTTGAAAAAGCAACTTGACGAGTTGGAGTTCTCTCCAGAGAGCGATAGCAGTGAGATGAATGTTCACACGAGCCCGCACGGAATTCGCATCAATATCGCAGGACCGCACAACCACGCAAGAGAAAGACAAAAGTTAAAACTCGTCAATAAACCAATTGACAGCGAGAGGATACGCAAACTCACTGAGCTTCCGAAAGCAAAGGCAAAGACAAAAGTCAAACGCGTC
>RFLC01000048.1 GCA_003694055.1 Candidatus Pacearchaeota archaeon
CAATTTTCTTTTTCAAAACAAGAGAAACTAAGAGCAAATTGCTTGTTGTGTCTTCTTTAATCATCATTTTCTCAACTTTGGTTTTTGTAGTTGTTGGTGCGCTGTCATGGTTGTTCTTGATTCAGGAAGCCATGGATGCTTATCCTCGGGCTGTGGATCCGCTTGGATGGGGAATATTCATGATGCTCTTGGCATCAATTTGCGGAACTGGTGTTTTGCTCGGCTTGATTTTTCTAGCAATCTATCTTGTTGCGCACAGAAAGTTTAGCAAAGCTTATTAATCCTGTTAGCAATTATTTGAGATGGTCTTGGTTAGGAAATTGTTTTTGGTTGTTGTTTTGGGATTTGTTCTCTTTTTGAGTTTTGCGCATGCTCAAGTGCAAGCCAATGCAAGCGGGGACGGGTCACAAACGCCGGACTCAGCAGGAGAGTTGGCGAGGGAAATCAGAGGAAGTTTGAACGGCACTGACGCAGGGAGCATTAGAAAATCTACGAACGATTTTTTATCAAAAGATGTTCAGCTGCCTGAGAGTTTGCAAGTTTTAACTAGGATTTTTTTCGGTTTGCGTAATGATGAAAAGGTGGACTTGGAGAGATTTATGATTTTGCTTGCAATGTTTGTTTTTGTTTTCTTGCTGGTGTACAGCGCTCTTGAAATGTTCGCGCGCGGGATTGCGCGCATTGCGCTTGCGTTGGCTGTCACAGCTCTAGCAGGAATTTCGCGCGGAATTTTCTACGGTTCGCAGTTTTTCTTCTCCGTCGCAGAGTTTTTTGGAATTTTGAAAGGATGGAGGTTGGTTTCGCTCCTAATCTCCTTAACAATAATTGTTGTTCTCGGCTATTTTTTAGCTAAGCTTCTTGCAATCTTGAAAGAGCACGCTAAGAATTTAGAGGCAGAGTCAACCGGAAGGAAGATTGGAGAGGGTGCTGCAGCTGCTGAGATACAAAGGAATGCGATGGAAGAACTTTCTGAGAGAGGTGAAGACGAGGAAGAACTTTCTGAGAGAGGTGAAGACGAGGAAGATTAAGGCGTTTCGGCTGTGTGCGGGTGGCAGCTTTTTAATTCGCACGCAAAAAACGCTCGCAGCGTGGTGCGTCATCTGGTTGCGCTGCGGTTTTTATTTTTGAATTAAATCTTGCGATGTAAAGGAGAAGTGCAAGTTTTGATGCGCGAGCGCAGCGCGAAACTTAGGAAGCGCGCTGTTTGACTTTCGGTCGGAGTTCGGGCGGCGCGCGTTTCTCAACGAGCGCGAGCGTTTCACGATGAGCGCAAGCGCGCGTTATTTTTTGAGCGTTGCATTGCATTGTTGAGATAACACTAAATTTTGTCGAAAGCAAACGCGCTGCAATCATGCAAGTCAAGCAAGCAAAAGCGCGCGTGAGAGAGGAAGAAGCGTGCGTTGCTTATCGTAGTCCTGAACTAAAGTGTAGAGATTGCTTCACGCTAGTGTAAATTTTGAGATATTCAAGTTTGATTTTCAGCGCTCAAGGAGATGATGTTTTGCTCGAGATATTTTGCGATTTCTAGTTGCGCGTTTTTGAGCGTAGTTTAACAAGTTAAGAAAGATTTTGCCTATGGCGCAAGACTCTAAAGCGTTTAGCGGTTGCACTCCTCTTACGCCGAATCTTTTTGGAAAGTATTTTTCCAGTAACCGGACTTTTTCATGCGTCTGTTTGTCAAGTGTTAGGGAAATTCCTAGCTGTTCAGCTTCGCGCGCAAAATTTGCGTAAAGTTCAGCGCGCGCTGTCTTGGAATCCGCGCGCGCCTCGCGGACTTGCGCGAGGACTCTGCCTTGCTCGTATAAATCTCTCCATTCAGGTTCTACTCCTAGCGCGTTGCAAGCAAGAAAGTACTCTAGGCAATCAGCGCGTTTCAAAGCCTCGTGCCTTGCTCTTTCCAAATTAGCTAGTTCATTACCTTTCCACAACCTCGCTCTTTGCGCTTCCATAAAAAATCTTCAGTCAGGGCTTTTAAAAGTTATTGGTTAAGTGCTGTCTAGAGCGGCTTTTTGAAAGTGCGGGAGCGGGAATGCGCGCAACTCCCTTCAAGAGTGAATTTTTTCTTTGTTTAGAAACTCGAGCAAGGCAGCTCTCGCTGGACCAAAATTGCATGTGCAAGGGCCTTGCCCTAAATCTTTTCTTGAGAATGAGCGTCGAAGCGCGCGGCTGTTGCGTTGATGTCGGCGAGTTCAACCCCCGCACTATACTCGCACCAGTTTATCGACGGAAAGTTATGGAAAGCGAGCGCGTTGGGAAACTTGCGCGAGCGCGCGCAAGCGCAGCACGCGCAAGGAAACATTGCTGCGCGCAACGTTCTCCTCCTAGCCTTGTTTAGAGAGAAGTTCTCTCACTTTTGTTTCGAACTTTTGCGCTAGTTCGATTTCTTCGTGCGTTGGTTGAGCAGAGCGCGTAGCTTTTTCTGCACTTTCTTGCGGCAAGTTGGAGAAGCAAACTTTAAACTCAAGCTCGCTTCCAGTCCGGGCGTTAAGGCAAGCCATCTCAAATACACTCCGAGCGTTTACATACCTTGGAGAGTTGTTCTCGCGCGGCGCGCTCAGATTGGCAACATATACCTCCACGTTTTCATTAGGGAATGTGTTGTTTAGCACTTGAGTTAGGTAAGAAATTGGTCTTAAATGCAAGCCTTCTCGAAGCTGAACGCTAACTCTGAATTTATACATTTTATTGCGAGGGTACGTGGGCTATCAAATTTTTAGGAGGTGATCCATCTGCAGGTTCCCCTACAGATACCTTGTGACGACTTAACCTACCTTGTCGTACAAAGGCTCGTCCCTGACGGGCCTCACCAATGCACAACTCGGTTGGTTTGACGGGCGGTGAGTGCACGGAACATTGACCTATTCACCGGGCGCTGCTAACACCCGATTACTACCAATTCCAGCGTCACGAGGGTGAGTTGCAACCCTCGATCTGAACTAGGCTGCAGTTTATGAGATTAGCTTCACCTTTCGGTGTCGCATCCCTTTGAATGCAGCATTGCCGCGCGCGTGTCGCCCAGGGCGTTCGGGGCGTACTCACCTAACGTAGCCCGCACCTTCCTCCTGCTTGCGCAGGCAGTCTGCACATTGTGCACGAAGCAAATGTGCACGCGGGTCTCGCCTGTTACCTGATTTAACAGATCACCTCACGGCACAGGCTGACGTCGGCCATGCACCTCCTCTCAGCGTGTCAGGTAAGCCCTTCAGACTGACCTTCATTCTGCTGTCGGTCCTGGTGAGGTTCACGGTGTAGAGTCTAATTGAACCGCACGCGTCACTGGTTGTGGTATCCCGCCGCCTATTCCTTTAAGTTTCGGCCTTGCGGCTATACTCCCCAGGTAGCGCACTCTACGGCTTCCCTTCAGCACCGATGCCTCTCGAAGAGGCACCGATGTTTAGTGCGCAGGGTTTACTGCTAGGACTACACGGGTATCTAATCCGTTTTGCGCCCCTAGCCTTCATCCCTCACTGTCGGATCCGTTCTCGTGAGGTGCCTTCGCTATCGTTAGTCCGCATAGGATCAACCCATTTTACCGGTACCCTATGCGTACTCCTCACGCCTCCCGGTCCCTAGCCTAGCAGTATCTCCTGCCCGCCCGACACTTAAGATGCCGGATTTCACAGGAGACTTACTAGGCGAGCTACGGATGTTTTAGACCCAATAAACATGGTTGCGACTTGGACTGCCGGTATTACCGCGGCGGCTGGCACCGGTCTTACCCAGTCCTTATTCGCGAGACTTTTTACATCTCGCAAAAGCTTCCTCGTGTGAGGAAGCACTCCGGCTTGCTCTGTCACGCTTGCGCGCATTGCAGAAGTTTCCCGACTGCTGCACCCCGTAGGGCTGGGGATAGTGTCTCAGATCCCCTCTCAGGGCTCCTCCGCTAAGAGCCCTTACCGATCAAAGGCTTGGTGGGCAGTTACCCCGCCAACAACCTAATCGGCCGCAGCCCCATCCTATGGCGTCGCCTTTGAAAGAAGGCGCATCCCAGCAACCTTCTCCTATCCGGTATTAGCCTCAGTTTCCCGAGGGTATCCCGGACCATAGGGTAGGTTAGCTACGTGTTACTGAGCAGTTCGCCTTCCTCTCGATTCCGAAGAATCAAAAGGAACAACTTGCATGTCTTAGTGCAAACCGGATAGCCGCAACCTCCAGCAGGATCAACTGGATTTGTAGCGACCTCCTGAAGATTATAAGCCCACGTACCTCATACCTTAACGCGCACCCCGCTAGAGCGAAGCGCTAAGTTAAGGCACTCATTTGAGTAAAACTCGCACACACTTTAAAATCACTCTGTTTATAAATTTTACGATGCCCAATTGCCGCTGCGCACAAAAAATAGCTTGCCATATTGCGCTAGATAATGAGATTAAATTAAGAGGTTAGATATGAAATGCGAAAAAGTATGGAAAGCACGCAGCAGAGAAAGTAGATTAATTTGGCTCAAGAAAAGGTTGGCAAGTCTAGCTATCCTGAAAAACAGATGGAGCAAAAGAAGAAGTCGCAATATGAAAAGAAACTGCCGCCAATTTTTGTTTTATCACGTGAATGAATTGTTTAGGTTATTGTAAATGGTGTATTTGACGTGGCGTTTTAAGTGGTGCGCAGGCGTGGATGGCGCGCGTTGATAAGTGCTAGGTTAAGAGTGCGCTTAGATGTTTCGTCGCCGGATGAAACTTTGCCGTCGGCAAAAGCGCGCTCATTTTGCAAAGACGCTGTTTACTCATGAGTTTAACTTTACTGTGGGGAGAATGTCGCTTTGCAAAACCCCTGATGATAATTGATGTAGCTCATGCTATCTTTCTTATGAGATTTTTTCTTTCGTTGGATGAGCAAGGCAAGATTTAATCATCGGCAAAATGCGCGGAACCGAAAGTTTTAAAAAGGTTCTTTTAGAACTAGTTGAAAGGAAAAGGAGACAACAGAGATTAGATTATTCTGTTGGAAAAGTATGACGGAAGGCATTAAAGAGGAAATTCAAACGCGTGCAAAAGAGAGAAAAGTAGTTGTGCCGGGCGAGGTGGTGGTCAGTGGCGACGAGTACTTGCCTGGAGAGTACACGCGGAGAGAGGGAGAGAACATTCTCGCTATCAAGTTCGGGCTTGCTGACATTTCTGGAAGGGTAGTGAAAATCATCCCGCTTTTCGGCGCGTTCATTCCACGCAAGAACAATGTTGTTATAGGCAGGGTGACAGACATCACATATGCTGGCTGGCTCGTTGACATTGACTCAGCTTTGAGCGCGTTCTTGCCTTTGGAAGAAGCTCCGCGATATGTGAACCGTTCAGAGATGGATGCTTATCTTGACATTGGCGATGTCATTGCTGCAAAAATCTGGTCTGCGAAAAGCAAGAGCGTGGACTTGTCGATGAAAGGGCGAGGGCTTGGGAAGCTTGAAGATGGTTTTATCTTTCGCATCATCCCGAGCAGAGTGCCGAGAGTGATTGGAAAAGAAGGCACCATGGTCAACTTGATAAAGGACAAGACAGGGTGCAAGATTATCGTCGGGCAGAACGGCTGGATCTGGGTGAAGGGCAAGGATATGGACAGCGAGATAAAGGCAAGGAAAGCTATTGAGTTTGTTGCCGATAATGTTTCTATAAACGGCTTGACAGAAAAAGTGGAGGAATGGTTTGAGAAGTACGATGGCAGTTAAGAGGTCTGACGGGAGAGCGTTTGATGAAGTGCGCGAGATGAGCGCGAAGGTTGGAGTGATACCTAATGCAGATGGCTCAGCGCTTTTCGCGTTTGGCAACACGATTGCAATCGCGGCAGTTTATGGACCGAGGCAGTTGCACCCGCAGCACATGCAAAATCCGTTGAAGGGCTATTTGCGTGTTAATTACGACTTGATGAGCTTTTCTGTTTATGACCGCAAGAGGCCGGGTCCGTCGAGGAGGTCTAGCGAGATTTCAAAGGTGACTGAGTGGGCGCTCTCGCCTGCGATTTATCTCGAGCAGTTCCCGAACAGCGTGATTGATGTTCAGATTTACATTTTGCAGGCCGACGCAGGGACGCGGACAGCAGGCATAAACGCAGCGTCGATGGCTTTGGCTCACGCAGGCATTCCGATGAAGAGTTTGGTTTGCTCGGTCGCAATCGGCAAGCTTGACCAGGATTTGATTGTTGACCTGACAAAAGAGGAAGAGGATTTTGAGGAGGGCGAGGGCGCGACAGACTTTCCGGTTGCAGTGCTTGCAAACACGAACGAGTTCTCGCTTTTGCAGATGGACGGCAAGCTTCCTCCTGAACGTTTGAATGAAGTTCTTGAGCTAGCATTGAAAGTCACTCCGAAGATTTTTGAGGTGCAAAAGAATGCATTGAAAGCGTGCGTGGGAGGAAAGGATGAGTAGCATGGAGATTTCAAATCTGACGAAGCGGATGTTTGCAAGGATGTTTGAGCAAGGAAGGAGGTTTGACGGCAGAGGATTGCTCGACTTTAGGGAGCTGGTTGTCGAGGAAGGAGTGTCGAACAAGGCAGAAGGCAGCGCGCGCGCCAAACTTGGAAAGAGCGAGGTTGTGGTTGGCGTGAAGATGAGCGTTGGCGAGCCGTTTCCTGATTCGCCGAACAAAGGCAA
>RFLC01000049.1 GCA_003694055.1 Candidatus Pacearchaeota archaeon
TCTTTTCACTTGTCATCTCAAGCAATGTCTGAAGATAACGCAGCTGAAGCGAAGCGGGTTGCTCACTCATAATCTGCGCAGCTTGAGCCAGTTTTTGAGAAGCCTGCAACTCTCCTTCTGCAGCAATCACCTTCGCGCGGCGCTCTCTTTCCGCTTCTGCCTGACGCGCCATAGCTCTTTGCATCTCCACAGGCAGGTCCACCTGCTTGATTTCGACATTGGAAACTTTCACACCCCAGCTCTCTGTGTGCTGATCTAAAATCTCCTGAATCTGATTATTGAGTTTTTCCCTGGAAGCCAGCAAGGTATCTAAATCCACCTGTCCCACCACAGAACGCAAAGTCGTTTGTGCCAGCTTGGAAGTTGCTAAAAGATAATTCTCCACTTCCACAACAGCTCGATTGGGCTCGACCACACGAAAATACACCACAGCGTTGACTTTTACTGTGACATTGTCATTGGTGATAATATCTTGGGCAGGAACATCCATAGTCACCACACGCAAATCCACGCGCACCATGCGATCAATAACAGGAATCAAAATGATCAAGCCAGGGCCCTTCGCGCCAATGAGCCTTCCCAGTCGAAAGATCACGCCGCGCTCATACTCTGGCAAAACCTTTAAGCTCATCATGAGAAAGCTCGCCACAAGAAAAATCAAAAATAAAAGACCACTGGAAATCATACCTTGTCTCCTTTCTGAGAAAGCTTTTGCACCTGCGCTTTCAAGCCTACCACAGTCTGGACTTGTACAAAATCTCCCTTTTGCAAAGGCTCTGTGCTTTCAATGTCCCAGATCTCTCCTCGAAAACGCGCTTTTCCCCGATAACCACCTTCTTTTACCAAGAGTACTTCTCCCACATAACCCTCAAGCCCCGTCGGGCTCCCTCCTCCAATGTGAGCACGCACCTGGCGAGAAAGCTTTTTCATGCGCAAAACTGCCCAGGAGATGAGAAGCACCCCCACAGTCAAGGTCAAAGCAATAGGTGTCCACACAGACATACTGAGCGCAAGATCGCTTTGCGCAGGGTCAAAA
>RFLC01000050.1 GCA_003694055.1 Candidatus Pacearchaeota archaeon
AGTGCACTTCCTCAACATCCCAGACCATTGAGCAGTCGGGTCAAACACCAGCACAGCAATGCCTTTCATCAACGCCTCCTCGATAATCACCTGCGCAGAGATGCTCTTACCCCCTCCTGTTGCTCCTGCCACAACTGCGTGAGTTGTGAGCAAGTCCATGTCAAGATACGCAGTTATGTTAGTCTCTGCCACCTTGCCAAGCCAAAGCGTGCGGTCTGTTTTCTTTGGCAAAGTCTTCGTGTCAAGTTGCATCTTGTACTTCTTCCTCTTCTCAATCTCTCTACGAATTATCACAAAAGCAACCACTCCCACAACTGCCAAGGACAAAATCGTAGCAAGAAGCCACATTGGTATCACTCCGAAAAGTTTCCTTTCCCAAAACGGAATCACGACAGAAAACTCTGTCTTTGAGACAAATAGTTTTTCATTGTAGGATGTTTCAAGTGAAAGCACGTAAAAGCCCTCCTTCATGCCATCTGGAAACTGGAAGCGCTTCCTTAGCTCAAACGACCCATCCAAATCGCGCCTGTCCTCTCCAAGAAACTTCGTAAAGTTCCCATCTTTATCGCTTAAATAATACTTGAAACTCACATTTTTTATTGGGATGTCAAGCAGTTTCTCGACGTGGACCTTAAAATCCAACAAATCATTGAATGTAAACTTATTCTTGATGCTCTCAATCTCGACGAAAAACTCTGGATTAAGCGTTTGGTTTGTAATTGTTATGTTAACAAACAGCTTCTCATTCACATCTCCTGAAAGCACAATCTCACCGCTAAACGTTCCCTGCTCCTTGCCAATAATCTCAAAATCCACTTCTGTCGAGTTCAGCGGCGGCACGACTGCTCCAGCAATTGGAAGCTTTATTATCTCGCTAAGAGCATCGCTCTGCGCAAGCGTAACCCTCATCTCTTTCTGCGCTTTGTTTGTGATGATAAAACTATCATGAAAAATTTCCCCTTCTGCAATTTTTCTCACCACCTGGCTGCGCGAAATCTCATAAGTGTTCCTGTCTATCTTTCCGCCGTAAGCTGAATCCTCTGCTTGCGCTTGTGCGTTCGCGCGATGCGCGCTCAACGCCACAAGGAATAAGATTAACAATAAAACTAAAAGTGCGCTCGCGCTTCCCCAACAACTCTTACTTCGTTTTGCCCTCTTTTTTCCCACCTTTCACCTCTTTTTCATGAGTCTTTGAAACCTTTTCATCAGAGCTAGCTTTCCCCTCATTCTCCTCGCTCTTGCTCTCGCTTTCTTTGCTTTTACTCCCCTCTCCGTCGAGTTTTTCTCCCTCTCCTACCTTCTTTTCCTCCTCGCTTTTCTGCTTGCTACTGCTTTCGCTTGCCTCTTCCTTGTCGCCCTCTCCGCCGTTCCCTGTATCAGGCGCTTCCTTTTCACCATCCTCGCCCTCTTGCTCAACCTCGCTCTTGCTCTCACTCGCTCCTTTTACAGATTGTCTCTTCTCCTCAATCTGCTTCTTCTCCTTTTCACTCAACTTCTTTTCAATCTCTCCTGCTTTCTCTGCTAGCAACTCCATCTGCCTCTTAATCTCTTCGCGATTCTGCAAGGTTGTGCGCGACACTGGCTCGCCGTATGTTGACTTTATCCTGACATAAATGTCAATCGCCTCATCAAGCTTGCCCTGCTCCAT
>RFLC01000051.1 GCA_003694055.1 Candidatus Pacearchaeota archaeon
GACAGAACATTTACTTTCTTCAGTGCAAACTTTCATTGGAGTTATGCAGCAATTCCTTTCTCCTCAATTAGTTTTTGCAGCTCTTCCACAAGCTTGTGCGCGTCTGCTTTTTCCACGCTTTCAACAAATATCTCAAGCGTGTTAAAGAATTCGTTGTTTCTAATCTGACCATTTACAATAAACTCTTCTCCCTCAAGCAACTCTCGCAAATAGTCAGCTGCGTTCTCTCCGAAAAGTTTGTCTTTTTCCGCTCCTGCCTGTTCGAGTTGCTCTTCAAACATAACAGCTCTCAGACTTGCAGTTCCGTCGTCGATAACGATTGTTACTATCACTCTTTTCTGGCCCTCAACTTTTCCGTGAACTCCGCATGCGCCGTCGACAACTCTCTCTCTGCACTCAGGACAGACCTCAAAATAACGCGGTTCAAAAAGCTTAACTACCGTGCCAATCACTTTAACGTTTTCACCCTGCTTTACAAACTCTATTTTCTTGTTCTGGAAGGATGCGCTTGTCACCACTCCTTCGATTTTTTCATTTGATAGTTTTATGTCGGAGAAGGAAGTTAAGTGGATTTCTCCGTTGCGCAGGTTTGCAGAGAAGATTTCAACGAAATCTCCTTCGTTTATTTTTCCTTCCTCAATCAGCGCTATGTGATTTGTGTCCCACAACACAACTCTTATGTTTGCCGTGTCGTCAGCTAGCACAAAGCTTGCCACTTTTCCCTCGCGCCCGTTCTTGTTGAACTCTCTCACAGGGTTTAGTTTTATTATTTTTCCGTGCAAGTTCACTCTTCTCATGCCTTGAACAACTTCTGCAATCTTGAGACGCTGCTGGTCTAGGTTCACGCCCAACTCCGACGCCACAATTTGTGCCGCGCCCTCTCGGGAAATTAAGCCAGAGAGTTTTGCTTTTTTCGCCTCAATTTTTCTCTCAACTTCGCTCTTGTCAATGCCTGCAGAACGAGCGATTCTTTCAACAAGCAACTCATAGTTATCCATACCAAACTCACAACTGCTTACTTTAAAAGGATTTTGTTAATCTGCGCAAGAAGTGCTCGCTTATGATGCAGATAGAGTGACCTGATGCTTTGCGCGCGCTTTGTGAGTCGATGGGTGCGCATGCCATTTAGATTTCAAAAGCTGTCGTTCAGCGCGCGATGTTAGGTTTTCACTGACATCGGGAAAACTAAATTTGTCGTCGGAAAATTGAAAGCAGCGCAAAAGTCGCGACATCAACTTTTATGTTGAACTAAAAGTGCGATTTGAGAAACGCAAAGTTTAAATAATGTGAGAAATGAAACGGGGTATGGTTAACGGAATTGAGAGACCTCTTGACTTGTTGAATAAGTCAAAGGGCAAGGAAGTGCTAATTCAATTGAAAGGGGACAAGCAGTTTGTCGGTACTTTGCTCGCTTTTGATATGCATATCAACTTAGCACTTGACAATGCCCGCGAGGTTGAGAACGGAGAAATAAAGAAGAAAATAGGGCTGACATTTTTGCGCGGCGATACTATCATATTCATTTCCCCAGCCACTACATCTTCAAGCTCTTGAGCCTTTGGTTGAAATCTGGAGCTCGCATCCTATTCTTTTTATACGGCACAATATGGATAAGCTTATAAATTAAATTATTTCAAATTTGTAATGGCTGCAGCGAGGAGAGCTCTTGTTGGCGCGGCAGTGGCATTGTCTGCGTTCGGAGCATTCGGAGGTTGCGACTTTCCTTTCCCAATGAAGCGCCTTGACAAAGCGCCCTCATTAGAGGAGCTAGCAGTTGATACTTCTGGCTATTCTGTGGATGAGTTGGACATTGACGCGCGCGTTTTCTTTGTTCGTGGCGATGAGGTTTATTATTCAAATGCTGTTGGGGAGTTGTTCAAATTCTCGGACGAGCGTTTGCAGAAAGTTGGTTTTGGAAATGCGAAAGAAATTTCTGAGAAGGTGGTTGATTTGCCTTTTGAGTTCTGTCCGCGGCTTCTGTTCGTGAGCACGCGAGGAAATGTGCTGGTTTCTCCGGACTGGCACCTGCAACCTCGAGGAACATTTGTTTTCGACGGCAATTCTTGGGAGAAGAGTTTGGATGAGCCTGTTTGGCGCGCGGATGAAGATGCGTCTGGAGCGATTTATGTGGGCACCTATCAAAAAGACAGCGAGCATCACGCGCAAATTTACCGAAGCACTGATGGCGGCAAGCACTGGGAATTGTTTTTCGAGGACAAGCTAAATCATCAGATTCATAGCGTGAGGTATGATCCTTACTCTGGTTGCATTTACACTTCTTTTGGTGATACAGCGTCGCGAGGCCAGGCGTTCTTTTGCCCTTCAACAGGCTGGGAGATTCTGGAGCGCGGCACAAAGGAAGGCCATACAGATGTTGCTTTCACGCCGGATTATGTTTTTTGGGCAAGCGATAACGGCAGCGGCAGGGTGTTCAGGTACGTTCGCGGAGAGAGTTTCGAAGAGATTGTGCTCGGAGGAGGGAAGCAATTTGTTTGGTTTGCTGCGAGCTATCCTCCTAGCGAGGTTTACGTTGGCACAAAAACGTCGCAAAAAGAAGGCGGCGAGCGGGCTGCAGTGCTTGCTTCGCGCGACAACGGCGCAACTTGGCAGAAGCTTATCGAGCTCCCAACATCAACGCGCGACTACGAGGGTTTTAGTTGCTCAAGAAACACCACCTTTTCTGGAGCGCTTTATGTTAGTTCTACCGACGGAAGAGCTTGGAGAATTCAAAGCAAGAGATAATTTTTGCGAGAATGAATGGGCGCGCGGGAGCAAGCAGCAAGTGTTGGCGAGTGTTTGCATAAGACCGAGTTTTAGCTCGGTGATGAATTTCTCTCTCGGGGCGAGCTTCTAGCAAGGTTTGTGTTGAATTGTCACATCCTGCGCACGCCAGCTTATCGACGGAAAGTTAATGAGAGTGAGCGCGTTGGGAAGTTTGCGCGAGCGCGCATGAGAGCAAAGCTCAAGGA